>CALFVL010000168.1 GCA_937928425.1 uncultured Verrucomicrobiales bacterium | reverse complement strand
CGGTCTTTTCCGGTGGGAGGACAGGTTTCTTCACCGATGACGAGGAAGCGGGTGGTATTCGTTGCGCGGTCTTGCACGGCCTCGTCTAGCATGGTGAGGCCATAGAGCTCAGCAGCGAGGGGACCACCCATGGCGGCGGCTCCTTCATGGGCGCGCTCGTGAGCGATCTGGGCGGCCTTGCTGGTGGAGGACACGTTAACGAGGTCAGCGTCTGGGAAGTTTTGGAGAATCCACTGGCGACACTGGCCGAAGACCTGAGGGTGGGAGTAGAGGGTTTTAATGTCCTCACGGGGAATGCTGGCCATGAGGCCGTTTTCAATGCGAAGGAGGATTTGGGCGCAGATTCTTAGGGGTGATTCGACGAAGAGGTCGAGGGCGTGTGAGACTGCACCTTCCGTAGAATTTTCAATCGGAACGACGCCGTAAGAGGCTTTACGTCGAGTGACCTGATCGAAAACTTCGGCGAAGTTGGGGAGGGCTTGGTAGTCCACGGAGTGGCCGAATTTTTTTAGCGCGGCTTGGTTCGTCCAAGTTCCTTCTGGTCCGAGGTAGGCGATTTTGAGTTGGTCTTCCAGGTGCAGGGCGCAGGACATAATCTCACGATAAATGGCCCGCACTGAGTGGTCTGGGAGCCGACCGGCATTTTTCTGTTCTAGGGCTTTTAGGAGGGCGTCTTCACGCTCAGGGGCGTAAATTTGTAAGCCTTCTTTCTTTTTAATAACGCCGACTTCATGGACCGCTTTGGCACGTTCTGCGAGGAGGTCGAGGAGTTGGGTGTCGATTTGGTCGATCGTTTTGCGAATGTCGTCGAGTGGCATTAGATTAGGAGTGGGCTGCGTTTGGCTCAGTGGAGTTTTCGGTTTCTGGTGGCTCCGTTTGCTTAGATTTTTCAACAGCTGAGAGTGCGAGTTGAGTTTCCGCAGTACTGGGAGAATGATTGGTCTGAGTCCCACCTTTGTCCTCATTTCCATCAGGGAGGTCTACTTTCCTGAGTTCACCGATGTTTGGGAGTTCTTCGATGTCGGAGATGCCGAAGTGCTCGAGGAAGAGTTCAGTGGTGGCGTAAAGTAGAGGACGTCCGGGGAGATCGGCACGGCCTGCGATTTTCACGAGCTCACGATCGAGGAGTTTTTGAAGCATGCCGTCACAGGAGACGCCACGGACGGCTTCTAGCGCGGACTTGGTCACTGGTTGGCGGTAGGCGATGATCGCCAGGGTCTCCATAGCAGGTGGACTGAGGCGCTCAGGTTTCCGCCCTGGGAAGAGAAGTTTTACAAAGCCTGCATAGTCCGGCTGGGTGTAAATTTTCCAGCCTTTAGAGCGCTGACTGACGCTGAAAGAACGGCCGCTGCTTTCGTAGAAACGGTTCAGATCCGAGAGGGCTGCCTCAATTTCCTGATCGCTGGTGGAGGCTAGGGCTTCTAAATCGAGGGCCTGTTCAGGGCTATCATGAACTGGAGCGTTTTCCGGGTTTTCGGTGATCGAGTCTTCGGAAAACTCGGCGGCGCGGGCACGGACCAAACGGGCTAATTCTGATGAAGTCAGGGGAGATTCTGAGGCCACAAGTAGGGATTCAAGAATGGTAGAAAGGTCCATAAACGAGGGGCCAGCTTAGGTGGCTGGGATAGGAATTCAAGAGTAGGCTGGGACCCTTTTTAGAAAATCAGCTTGCGCCCTGATCTGAAAAGCCCTAAAGGACTCCGCCTTTCTATCGGTTCTAGGTCTGTTACGATCTTTTCCCTTCAGAGAGAAACTGTCCCCAACACTCATTTTATGGCTAAAAAATCAGCTAAAAAGAAGACTGCTAAAAAAGCGCCTATCAAGAAGGCAGCTGCTAAAAAAGTAGTGAAGAAAGACTCTCCTAAGAAGAAGGCAGCCCCGAAAAAGAAAGTCACCCAGAAGAAAGAGGTGGTAAAAAAGGTAGCTAAGAAGGCAGCCACAAAAAAGAAAGTGGCAAAGAAGACTACGGCGAAAAAAGCGGCTGTGAAGTCGGCGAGTTCAGCGGCTGCTCAAATCATTAAAAAAGTGAGCAAGCGAGTCGCAGCTAAGGAGGAAAAAGAGGAGGAAGAATTACCCCCAGTCGTAGTGAAGCGGAAGTATGTCCGCCCTGAGACCGTGGCAAAGCTCTCCGTCTTTGAGAAGAAACAACGTCAGCGTCTGCTCGATCTACGCGACCAGATCACCGACTCCATGTATGGGATTCAGAATGATACGATTAAGAATGGTGCTGAGGGGAGTGATACAAGTGGTTCAGGGATGCATCAGGGAGATGCCGGCTCAGATGCTTATGACCGTGATTTCGCGCTGACCATGCTGTCCAAAGAGGCAAATGCACTCGGCGAGATTGAGGAGGCTCTCCAGCGTCTGGAGATGGGAACCTATGGGATTTGCGAAGAATCAGGTGCTAAAATTCCTAACCCTCGTCTCGAGGCGATGCCCTTTGCCCGTCTCACTGTCGAGAGGCAGGCTGCAAAAGAGCAGGAGAATGCAACGCGTGATTTTTCAAGCCGTGAATTTGGCTTTAACTAGAAGTAAGTTTTCTTTTTAGACCATGCCTCACCCACAGTCGTGATTTTTCGATTGTGGGTTTGTTTTATATGTCTAAGGCCCGTAAACTGCCGCTAATATGAAACAATTTATACCCATCGCAGCATCTTGCCTACTTGTGGGGGGCGCGATCGGATACATTGCTGGGAATACCAGTAAAGGACCGGTAGCGGGGGAGAAAAAAGCCAGTAGCAGGAAAGTGGTCTCCTCTTCCAGCTCGCGCTCGGCCTCCAAATCGGATGGGGGAGCCTCTGCGCAGGCTCGCTCAGGTAAGTCACAGACTTATGCCGAAATCTCTTCTACCCCTGGCCAGACAGCTCGGCTTCAGGCCCTTGTCGAACTCTACTCGGGCTTGAGTAATGAGGAATTCGCCAGAGAGGCTGAGAAATTAGATGGCCTCCCTTTTAATGAGCGTATTCTAAGCGCTTATATTCTCTTTGCTGCATGGGCTGAGACTTCTCCATACGAGGCCTTCAGCCATGCTAATACGAAAATGGGCCGAGCTGGAATGTTCGTGCGTCCTACCATTTTACAGAGCTGGGCCTCCATGGACCCTAAGGCCGCGTCCACTTACTATGAGTCTAATAAATCCGAGTTCGCGATGATGGGAATGATGGGTGGTGGTAGAGGCCGTAACACAGGAGCAGGGACTGTGGCTACCGAGTGGGCTAAACAGGACCCAGAAGCAGCCTTAGCCTGGGCGAAGACTCTGGGAGGCCGAGATGCTGAAGATGCCTCAACTAAGGCGATTTCACAAATCGCGTCGACTGATCCTGAGCGGGCATCTCGCCTAACGGCTGAGCTAAGCGGGGATGCTCTGTCTAAGGCGAATACCTCGATCGCTTCCGAGTGGGCAAAGCGAGATTGGGGTTCTGCTCAGTCCTTCATTGAGAGCCTTCCTGATGAACAGCGAGGGGATGCCTTAGGCGCAGCCGTGGAGTCTCTCGCCTCTGAAGATCCCAGACTCGCTGCGAGTAAAGCCCTAGATATTCCAGAAGGGAATGCCCGTGACCGAGCGGTAGAAAGTGTCACCGAGTCGATGGCTCAGGAAGATCCTGCTGCCGCTGCTCAGTGGGTTTTAGAGAATGGAAGTGAGCAAGCTCAGTCAGGCTCGATGCGTGTCCTGATGGGAAACTGGGTGAGTCGTGATGTGCAGGCCGCGAGGACCTTCGCAGTAGGGCAGCCTGAAGGTGCTCTGCGTGATTCTGCAGTCTCGTCTTACATCTTGAGTGATCGGAGAGGGAGTCCTGAAGAAAATATCCAGCTCGCTAGCAGCATCACGAATGAGCGGACCCGTGGAAGAGCGATTGGCGCCACTGCGATGCGCTGGATGGCTCAGGACGAGCAAGCAGCTACCGAATTTATTGAGACTTCTGAGAGCATCAATGAGGGCACCAGAGAGTGGATTTTAAACCAGAGACGTTAACAAAAGATAACGGGCCCGAATTGATCGTAATCGGCATCTTTTCCGCTTTGTTTCACTTAGACTGATGGAGCCATCCCAGCCAAATTACGCGATCGCACGGATCGACCTAGCTAATGCCAGTACTCATGGGTGGCAAGTTCGCCTCCAGCGACGTGGAGTGAAGTATGCGAAATACTTTGGTGATCGTATTTTTGGTGATTCTGAGCGCTCACTTCAGGCTGCGCGCCAGTGGCGTGATGAGCTAATTTCTCAAATGAACAAGCGTGACCTAGCTAGGACCTGTAGTCGCTCAGCTCGTAACCGCTCAGGAGTGATCGGCGTTTCGAAGGTGTCTGTGATTACCAATGGCTCTAGCTATGAATTTTGGCAGGCCACTTGGTCGCCGGAGACGGGGCGCCGCCGCTGCGTTAAGTTCTCGATTCGCCGTTATGGAGAACAGGAGGCCTTCCGCCTTGCGGTCATCGCACGGGAAGAGGGCATCAGATCCTAACTGCCCAGCAAGGTGCCCTCATTCTTCCATCACTGCTCTTGCCAGACCACCGTAGAATTGTTTTTCTATCCCTAACAAGATGACTAACTCTTCTGAAATTATCTGTCGCCCTACCAAGTGGTTTGTCTGGCGCGCTCTTCTGATGCTCGTGATGTTCGGAGGATTCGCCCTGTACTTCCTCTACGATTGGAAAATTGGCTATCCTAAGAAGAATTATATCATCACGAATTTTGATGCTTTTAATGCAGCTGGCCAAGCCTGGACCGTAGATGAAAACCGAGAGAATTGGGAATCCTACGTCGCAGAACAGACCCTCCCATTTCGTGATGAAGAAGGAATTTACCCTCCGGGAACAGACCTTAGCGAGAAATGGCCTGATATTTTACTTAAAATGTCAGGAAACGGGAATGATGAAGAACTTTGGAAAGAATTTAGCGGAGAGAAGGGCTGGCCACAACAAATTGACAGCCAAGAAGACTTCATGAAGGCCTATAAAATCGGGCACCAGCTGATCGCAGCCCTCGTCTGTTTCACGCTCACCGCGGTCGCACTCTTTTTCCTCTTCCGGACTAAGGGCCGGATGATGAAAGTTGATGGAGAGGGATACTATCCACCCGGAGGAGACTTAATTCCCTTTAAAGCGATGACCATTCTAGACAAAAGGCGCTGGGAAACTAAGGGGCTGGCGACACTGACCTACACTGATGGGGGAGAAGAGAAAAAGGCAAAGATCGATGGGATGGTTTACGGGCAATTTAAAGAAGAAGAGGGAGCCCCTGCTGAGGCTCTATTCCAGAAGGTTCTCGCGAACTTCGAGGGAGAACTCATTGAACTAGTCGTCGAGGGTGAGGACGAGGAGGAGACGCAAGAAAGTGCGGTAGAAGAAGAGGCTGAGCTAAAAGGGCGAGACGAATGATCCTCTGAAAAGGCTGATTAAATTTTAAGAGTTGCCAATTAGGTGCTGGCCCATTAATCCAAAAAGTCATGGCAGATAACATCCAAGAAAAAGTCACCGAAATTATCGTGGAGCAGCTCGGCGTAAGTGCTGACCAAGTGAAGCCCGAGTCTAAGATGATCGAGGACCTCGGTGCAGACTCGCTCGACGCCGTAGAACTCGTGATGGCCGTCGAGGAAGAGTTCGGGATCGAAGTCCCTGATGAAGAAGCTGAAAAACTCATCTGTGTGGGCGATATCGTCTCCCACGTCGAGAAAGCACAAGCGTAAGCATAAGCCTCTTCGGAGCACTCACATTGACAAGCCTTTCAAGTGGCAGGTTCCTTTTTAAGGAGCCTGCCCTTTTCATTGGCTACTTTTGCCAAATTAAGCGATACTGCCGCAGCAAGATGATTAGCCCTGATGATTTTCAATACGCCATGGAGACGACTCAAGTCCTCCATGAACCTGACCGCCGTATTGAGACCTTCGGGGCCACTCGTTTTAGCTTCGAGATACTCAGTGAGCCGATGGACCATGTCGGGAAGGTCTGTATCCGCAGAGGAGAGGTAGAGGCACAGAAACCTCAGCTTGTGAAGCCTGCTGGCTTCCAAGACATCGAGCTAGAGGGCTTCGACCCTATGGTTCTCAGAGTGATCGAGCATCTTAGAGAGCAGGGGCTGGACCTTAGCTTTCTTCAATATGGCTTTCAGTTCAAACGCTCAGAAATTTCCTCAGAAATTGTCCACGATCGGATAGAGAACGTGAGTGATAAAGCGCTAGAAGCAGTCCGGATTTCGGGGAACCCCTCACTCGCTATCATTCAGAGTGTGGATGACGCTTGGGAAGTCGGGATCATGAAATTCACCCTCGATATGATCATGAAATCTACCGAGATTAACCGATTTGACCTTAAACGCCGAGGGCTCATCTAAAAATCATGAACGGGATTTTAGCAATTATTAGAATCTTTGCCGCGATCCTCGTGCTCGTCATTCTTGCTGCGCTCGTCTTCTTCCTTCAAAAATTTCGCGAAGAATTTGCTGAACCTGCCGCGGCGGTGGCCAAGCCCCTAGAACAGATCATTCAGGATAACGAGCTCGTCGACTTCGAGCCGGGCCAACATGAGTTTAATCGAGGCCTCGAATTCTTAGCCTTACAAAGAATCGAGGAAGCGCGAGAAAAACTCCTTTTTATTCAAAACCTCTACCCGAATTCCAGTCATGCTCCTGAGGCACGCCGTATCTTAGGTGAGATTAATTTAGATGAAATTCTCTCGACTGAGAATATGGCGAATAAGAAAATTCATCAAGTTGCTCCTGGAGAGGGCTACCTCCGAATAGCGAATGACTACAAGTGCACTCTGGACTGCATCATGTTTCTTAATAACCTCACGGAGCTCGGGCGGCTCCATGCCGGAGACGAGCTCATTGTCATGCCCCTCGACTTTAAGTTGATGGTGAATTTGCCAAAGAAGCGGGTGGAACTCTTCCACCGAGATGATGAGAAAAAAGAGCACGTCTTCGCTAAAGCTTACCCCATCATGAATAGTAATCTTGGCGACCTAAGGTCCCGAGCCTATCAAGCCAAGGTTACCCGTAAGCTTGGGGAATTTCAAGGGAGGACCTACCCACCTACCCACTCAAAGTTCCGCCATGCATTGAAGGTGCTAGGCTTTAGACTGAGTAATCGCTACCTTCAATTCCGTCCAGAGCCTGCGGCTGATGCGGAAGACCCCGGGCAAGGAGTCTTTCTTAAAAACTCCGATATGGAAGAAATCTCGATGCTTATCCGAGTAGGGAATGCGGTAGAGGTAAAAGTCACCGAATCATAATTTCGTAAAACATCATTTTATATGGAACTTCTTGAATTTGAAAAACCGATTGCTGAACTCGAAAAAGAGTTAGAAATGCTACGGAGCAAATCACACTCGCAAGACATCGACCTCAGCGCCGAGATCTCAGCCATCGAGTCGAAACTCGTAGAAACGCGAAGCCACATTTATGAGAATCTAAGTCCTTGGCAACGTGTCCAGATAGCTCGCCATAACAAGCGGCCTTTCATGCTCGACTACATCGCCCGCGCTTTCACAGACTTTACCGAATTACACGGTGATCGTGTCATCGGGGATGATGCGGCAATGCCTGGCGGCTTTGCGACGATTAATGGTCAGCGCTGCGTAGTTCTAGGCCACCAGAAAGGACGTGATCTTAAAGAGAACCTGAAACGGAACTTTGGAAGTGCTCACCCTGAGGGATATCGTAAAGCCCTCCGCCTGATGGAGCTGGCGAACAAGTTTCAGCTGCCCATCGTAGCACTTATTGACACTCCTGGAGCTTTCCCCGGCATCGGAGCAGAGGAGCGGAACATCGCAGAGGCTATTGCCAGGAACCTCCGAGAAATGATGTTGCTGAACGTCCCTATTGTCGCAGTGGTCCTTGGTGAGGGAGGGTCTGGGGGAGCCTTAGGAATCGGTGTGGCAGACCGCGTCCTTATGATGGAGAATGCCTACTACTCTGTGATTAGTCCCGAGGGCTGTGCGGCTATTCTGTGGAAACACCGCCAACACGCACCAGAAGCAGCAGATGCCATGAAAATCGCAGCACCAGATCTCGCCGAATTAGGCCTGATCGATGGGGTGATTAAGGAAGTCCCCGGAGGAGCTCATCATGACCCTGATGCGGCGGCAGTAGCCTTAAGAGAAGAAGTTTCCCGCCAATTAGAAGATCTTCTCAAGCTCTCACCAAAGGATCTTAAAGCACAACGCTATGAGAAGTTCCGAAAGTTCGGTGAGTGGAGCGAGGGGTAAAGCTTCTCTTTCAGGTCTACCCAAGAAGAAAAAACGCGGAAGCTCAGTGAGTTCCCGCGTTTTAAGTGAAGAAATTTAATGGTGCTCGACGCTGGATTTGAACCAGCGGCTATTGTCCTATCTTTGGAGGTTTTTTGTGAGTCCGTGCAACAAGCCGTGCAATACATGCTTGAAACGTCCCCCTAATTGCGAGTATATGTCTCTTATGGGTAGGCCAGCGAAGAGAAAGCGAATAATGGCAGATAAATCGTCGGCAAGTAAGATTACGATCCGAAAGGTCCTTCGTGAGAAGGGAGATCACAGCTGGACAACCCACCTTGTGCAGGGGTGGCGAGAGAGCGGAAAGTGGCAGCGGAAGCAGTTCAAGAAGCGGGCCGATGCCGAACGTTTCGCCGCTCTCAAGCGGGTTGAGATGGAGAACAAAGGGCGCAAATTAGAGATGGTGCTTTCTCCGCTTACCGAGCAGCAAACCCACGAAGCATCTTCAGCCTTCGATGCACTTGGCGAGACCTATTCACTTACTGAAGCAGTGCAGTTTTTTCTCGCCAATCATCGCCCCCCAGAATTCACGACAACGATCAGCGAAGGGATGAAGCTTTATCTAGATGACAAGGAGCGCGATGGTATGCGGCCACGGTCATTGCGGGGAACTAAGGGAGTCCTGACCGCTTTTTTCACGGCCAACGGCGACCCGCAAATTCATGGGGTGACGCGGCAGATGGTGGAGTCTCACTTGAGAGGGTTAAGGGCAAAGGATGGAGTATCGCCGGGGAAGCGGAAGAGCTGGAACACTCATCGCAATGAGCTTTCTCAGTTCTTTGATTGGGCCATGGCCGAGGATCTTTCTACGAGCCGCCCTTGGTGTTTTGCAAATCCAGTAGAGAAGGTGAGGAAATTTTCCGCTCACCAAATCGCAGAGCAGAGGCCGGAGAAATCGACTTCGGCTCCAGATAAGCTTCAAAAGCTCTTTTCCTTCCTCATGCGCTATCGGGGCGGGGGATTTGTGAAGACCTTCGCTTTGGCTTACTTCGCTGGGATCAGGCCGAGCAAGGATGATAGCGAACTTACAAAGCTGGCCGAGAATGAAGCCGATTTTATCAACCTGAAGACTGGGCAAATTTTCATCCCAGCGAAATTCTCCAAGACGAAGAACGACCGACAAATCACGATCAGTGACAACCTCCGCGCTTGGCTTGAAGCTTACCAAGATTTCCCCATCATTCCCACAAACTACGGAACGCCGCTTTCAAAGATCCGAACTCATTTCAATCTCAAGAGAGACGAAACACGGCATAGCTTTATCAGCTACCACGTTGCTCTCTACCGGAGCGTAGGGGACGCTGCTCTTCAAGCCGGGAATTCGGAAAGCATGGTGAGAAAGCATTATCTCAATCTCCACACAAGGGAGGAGGGTGCTTCCTTTTTTGCCATTGTGCCAGACGTAGAGAAGCGAAGGGCCATCCTTTCGACCGAGATTAGCCACGCCGCCCCAGTGAACTCAAAGCCATGTAATGATGATGATTCAATCCTTCAGTTGCCGGGAAACAGAAAGTCCCTTTGTCTTTGAAAAAACGGGTCGATGGAGTGCTCTTGTGAGGGTCGTCATAAGAAAATTTGTTCAACTTAATCAAGCCATGCAGTTGCCGAAAGAGGCTGTGACTTTCGGAAATCTTTTCGAAGCCCTCAAGGGCGACTCCTTTGGCTTGCACTCGATCCTTTTAAATGAGCGATTTTAGGCGCGCGGACAACCGCGTCTGCTCCAAGCGGGCACTCATCGTGTATAAACGTGTCGGGATGCGGAACATGGCGTCGGCTCCAAGGTGGCATTTACCGTCCACACGGGTCTAGGCATACGGAGAATCGCGACACGCACCTACC
>CALFVL010000167.1 GCA_937928425.1 uncultured Verrucomicrobiales bacterium | reverse complement strand
CACCCGTCCGCGATTAGAAGTCCTAGGATGGCAGTTCTCTTTTGAGGAAAACTTTGATCTTCAGGTGACTGAGGTCGCAGAGATGTTCACGGAACTCCGGGAGGATTCTGGGATGGGAATCGATTGGTTCCAGTTTGATACAGGGATCGTGACGACGGAGGGGCAGCGGCAGAGCCTTCTCAGCCTCATCGCGACGGCTCTTAGAGCTGGGGCAGAAATCCCGGAGGATGATGCGCTAGATGATGAGCAGCGCATCGTGATCTCTGATGAGTTAGGGAAGTCGTTTTTTAATCTCCCAGCGAAGCGTTTCTTCCGCATCGTCCGCTCCGTTCAGGATCTATATAACCGCCCTGAAGATGGTCTCCATAAGCTGCAAGCGGCTTCCCTCTGTGAGGACTTAGAGATGGATGACACGAAGACGCTCGCTGATCTGCGTGCGCTGGGTGCCCAGTTAAAGAAGAAGGAGCCTCATGTCTTAAGCCCGCTGCCAAAGGGGATCAAAGCAGACTTACGTGACTATCAGAAAGAGGGTTTCCAGTGGCTACAGTTCCTCGCGCGCCATCATCTGCATGGGATCTTAGCAGATGATATGGGGCTGGGGAAAACCCTGCAAACTCTCACCCACATCGTCGCAGAGATTGAGAATGGGATGGCTCAGGGGAAGCCAGCTCTGGTCGTGGCACCTACCTCAGTGCTGCCGAACTGGGAAAACGAGGCTCGAAAATTCGCTCCTTTTCTTAAGGTTCTCGTACTTCATGGCAGTGAACGTAAAAAGAAATTCTCGCAGATCGACCGTAGTGACCTCGTCATCACCTCCTTTGCGCTCCTGCAGCGAGACGAGGCGGAGCATGTGAAGCACTCCTACCATCTCGCTATTTTAGATGAAGCTCAGTATATTAAGAACCCTCTAGCTAAGGTCTCTAAGGCTGCCTGCCAGC
This sequence comes from uncultured Verrucomicrobiales bacterium, assembly GCA_937928425.1. Lineage (GTDB taxonomy): Bacteria > Verrucomicrobiota > Verrucomicrobiia > Verrucomicrobiales > Akkermansiaceae > SW10. Next base: position 2,633 of record CALFVL010000167.1, on the reverse strand, counting down.
TGAACGCTCAGCAGCGGCTCTGCCTCTCTGGCACTCCGATGGAGAACCACCTCGGAGAGCTGTGGTCTCTCACCCGTTTTTTAATGCCGGGTCTTCTTGGGAGTTTGAAGACCTTTAATAAGGCTTTCCGCCACCCGATAGAACGTCACGGGGATGAGGCTGCGCAAGGCTCCTTAAATTCACGAATCGGCCATCTAATTTTACGCCGGACGAAGGATCAAGTGGTCCAAGAACTCCCTGCGAAGACCGAGATCATCCACCGGGTGCCTTTGAATAAAAACCAGCAGGAAATCTATGAGAGTGTCAGGACGGCGATGGATTCTAAAGTGCGAGAGGCGATTGCCGATAAAGGGCTGGCGAGGTCTCAAATCATCGTGCTGGATGCCCTCTTGAGGCTACGGCAAATCTGTTGTCATCCCGCTCTGATTAAGACGGACATCGCAAGAAAGGTCAAAAGATCGGCGAAGTTTGACTTCCTAACTGAACTACTCAGTCAACTCATTAGCGAGGGTCGCCGTATCCTTCTGTTCTCTCAATTTACGACGATGTTGAGCAAGATTGAGGAGCATTTGAAGAAGGAGAAAATTCAATTTGTGAAGATCACGGGAGCGACCCGAAATCGTAAAACTCCGGTAGAGAAATTTCAGGAAGGAAAAATTCCAGTGTTTCTTATCTCGCTGAAAGCTGGCGGCACTGGGCTTAATCTCACTGCGGCAGATACTGTCATTCACTATGACCCTTGGTGGAATCCCGCTGCCGAAAATCAAGCGACTGATCGCGCCCATCGCATCGGTCAGCAGAACCCCGTCTTTGTGCATAAGCTCATTGCGGAGGGCTCGATCGAGGAGAGAATTCTAGAGCTCCAAGAAAAGAAATCCAAACTAGTGAAAGCTCTTCTGAGTGAGAAAACGAGTGCTCTAAAATTAGATGCCGAGACGCTTGAGGGGCTTCTGGCGCCGATTGATTGTTAAGGATAGAGTGAATTGAGCGCTTAGCTCAGAGGCTTTAGCAGTTCTTGCAGGGCCGCGGCATCTGGGGTGGCTTTCACCGCTCCGTCTAGGAGGGAGTCGGCGAGGAGGGACTTTTTCTGTTGGAGTTGATGGATGCGGTCTTCCACGGTGCCTGCACAGATTAACTTATGGACGAAGACTGGTTTATCTTGGCCGATGCGGTAGGCGCGATCAGTCGCTTGGTTTTCGGCAGCGGGGTTCCACCAAGGGTCGAAGTGAATGACGGTATCTGCCGCAGTGAGATTAAGCCCGGTGCCGCCAGCTTTTAGCGAGATGAGGAAGATGGGGATGTTCTCATTCTGGAAGCGCTCCACTAGCTGGCCCCGATCTTTAGACTCTCCGGTGAGTTTTAAGTACGAGATTCTTCTGATTCCTAATTCAGTCTCAATCATACTGAGCATGGAAGTGAACTGGGAGAAGAGGAGGACGCGGCGACCTTCTGCGAAGAGAGTGTCTAGCAGCTCGAAGAGGTAGTCTAATTTTGCGGAGCGTTTCGCCTTACGGGCCTCGTCACTACTGAGCTTTAGGAGCTGAGGGTGACAGCAGATTTGGCGAAGTTTCAGGAGGGCATCTAAGATGGCAAATTGTGACTGCTCTAGTCCACGGGCCTTGATGGCATCACGGACTTTTTCATCCATGGTGGCGCGCACTGTCTCATAGAGGTCACGTTGGGCTGAGTTTAGATCCACAGGGTGAACGAGGATGGTTTTTGGGGGGAGTTCAGTCGCGACTTGATCCTTGGTGCGGCGGAGGATGAGGGGGCCGAGGCGGGCACGTAGGAAGTCCCGCCGTTCTTCATCATTGTCCTTTTCGATGGGGTTTTGGAAGTTGCGGCGGAAGCGTTCTAAGGGGCCGAGGAAGCCGGGCATGAGGAAGCGGAAGAGGGACCAGAGCTCACCGAGATTATTCTCTACCGGGGTGCCGGAGAGGCAGAGGCGTTGCTCGCTTTGTAACTCGCAGGCGGCTTGGCTGACCTTTGCAGAGGGGTTTTTAATGTGTTGGGCCTCGTCTAGGACGATGAGCTTGAAGGAATGTTTTTTGAGCTCTGCGACATCCCGCTGAATCAGGGCGAAGGAGGTGAGGACGAGATCGGCGTGAGGAATGTGGCTAAAGAGCTTACGGCGTTGTGGGCCGTGGAGGATGATCGCTTTGAGAGAGGGGGTGAATTTTTTAGCTTCGGCGAACCAGTTAGGGACGACTGAAGTGGGCGCGACGATGAGGGTGGGAGAGTCTGAGCCGGCGTTCTTAAGCCGTAGAATGTGGGTGAGAGTTTGGAGGGTTTTTCCTAGGCCCATATCATCTGCGAGGACTCCATTGAGCTGATGGTTGGCGAGGAAGGTGAGCCAGTCGGCTCCGGTTTTTTGGTAGTCGCGGAGTTCTGCTTGGAGCCCCTGTGGGGGGGAGAATTCCGTGGTGGAAGATTCTGGGGCTCCCGAGTGATGGACCTAGCTTTAAAAAAGCCGAGAGGGAAAATATGTAAGATTTTTCACGGAAACAAACAAAACGTTCATTCATTATTCGCTTGAAAATACTTTTTTCTCAGCTGGGGCGAGTTGACCAAACCTCGACCAAAGTGATTATAACAAGAGCCTAGACATGCGTATGTAGAGATTGAAAGATACT
>CALFVL010000166.1 GCA_937928425.1 uncultured Verrucomicrobiales bacterium | reverse complement strand
GGGACTTGCTCATCAATTTGCCAGAGGATTCTCTTCACACATTTATTAGCTGGGCCGCAGAGTGACTGGACTAAATCTTGGGCCCCTTGGTCTGAGATATTACGAGCGTGGCGGTACATTCCGGACTGGCGCCCGAGTTTCTCTCGGAGATTTTGCACGCGGATCTGCCCTTCTTCCCATGCTTTCCAGAGTCCCAGAGAGGCGGGGTAAAAAAAATCAACCGTTTGGTGGAGTTCCTGAACAGATTTCAGGTGGAAGATCCACCCCTTCTTGAGTGAGAGTTCTCCCTTGGTAAAGCGGTACTGGCCGTCAGGGGTGTAGAGGCTGATCTCACGGGCATCTTGCGGATCAGTGTGGACCTCGAGCTGGTCTAGGCAAGTTTCATCAAGGTGGTGAATGCGCAGGGGATTTTGTAGAATCCGAAGCTGGCCGATTTGATCAATCCCGGAGGCAAGGGCTGCGGTGAGTTTATCGTTCAGTGACATGGAGTTGGTCGAAGGTGGAAATTTGATCAAGGATGACATCCGCCATGAGAGGCTCAGTGCCAATCGCGGCGGAGTAGTAGAGAGTTTTTCCCTGCAGTGAGTAGGGGTTATTACGGAAAACATCCTTTTGGCTTGCCGCGAGGCCTTCTTCTTTTTCAAAGCCGAGCATCATGGGGATGTCTTGGTAACTGTGCAGTCCATCTGCGATGAAGAAGGGGACTACGATGACATTCGGCGTGGTGGATAGTTTCGCCCAGTCCGCGATAAAGGGAGCTTCTTCCATGTAGGTGTCGATGACCTTAGCGAAGTGGCACTGAGGGAGAGTCTTGATAAGCTCGACTTGGTCCTTGATCGCCTTAGTGGAGTTCTTATTTAGGCCCGTTCCATGACCTACGATGAACAGGGTGCTCTCCTCTTGGGGGACTCCAGGGGCAACTTCCGCGCTGCGTTGTAGGATGAGCGAGGTCATGGAAGGGTGGATGCCTACGGGGTCACAATAGTGAATTGTTTTTCCGTGGATCTGGGTGGTGTGACCGCTGAGCTCGAGTTCACGCGGGATGACTTCCTGAGTAAAGTAGCCTTCACTGATGAAGTCGGGGACCACGTAAATTTCCTCAGCCTCGATGAGATAAAGGGCTTCTCGCATGGAGGGCTCCTCTTTCCAAAAACAGCAGTGAACCTCCGCGAAGAGGCCGCGCTTACGGATCTCAGCGGCGTGGTCGAAGTAGGGGGTGGAAGAGTCGGGGTTTTCGGTAGACCCGTGACCGACAATGAGCAAAGCCGCGTGGGGCTTTGGAGAGAATTTCATGGCAGACTTTAGAAGGGCTTAGGAAAGGTGCAAATGAAGCTTCGGAGATTATCCTGCTTTTATTTTAGGAGGGCTTTTAGCCAGGACGCGATGTCTGTGATGACGAGGTCACTCTGATGATCATGGAAGAGAAGATGGTAGCTCTCAGGATAGAACTTGCGGGTCCCGGGGGCTGATTCGGGAAGCTGGGAGAGAAATTCTTTAATGTCTCGTGGGTCAGAGAAGATGTCTTTACCGCCGTGGAGGATGAGGAGAGGGACCTTAAGCTTTTGCGAGGCTTCTGCTGAGCTTTCGATCATTTTACCAAGGGTGGTGAGCAGGTGAAGGCTATGCTTTTTTACGTGGTAAGAATTGGTGGCGGCTTGTTCGTGGTGGACGGTGTTCTTGGTGACACGGACATCCTCTTCATCAGAAAAATTCTCCAGTGGGACTCGTACTTTAGGGAAGAGAAAACCTGCAAGTTTAGCTAGAGAAACCTTCCAGCGGGGGAAGTCGCGACGAATTGCGGTGATAGGGGAGGCGAGGATGAGGGCGTCAGCATAGCTCTGGGGCTGTGCCTCCTGAGCATGAGCAAAGGTGTGCAGGGCGATGAGGGCCCCCATGCTCTCACCACACCAGACGATCTTTGCCTCGGGGTGTTTTTTTCGGATGAGGTGAGTGAAGGCGCTAAGGTCTCTGAACCAGTCTTCCTTATCTTCAATGTGACCTCGTCTGGCTACGATGGGGTCATTCCCTTGACCGCGAGTTTCTGCGCTATAGATCGCTATCTTAGGAGATTCTGCGAGAAGGTGCTGAGCGAGAGGGCGGAAGTCAGAGCTAGCTCCGTTAATGCCGTGTATGCCGATGATGACGATTTGCGGTTCCTGCTCAGATAGCCAATGGGTGTAGGGAAACTGGTCACCATCAAAGGAGTGTAGGCTGTGAGCATCAAGATGAATTTGGGGAGGGGGGGACACGTTTTTTTGGAAAGTACAAGAGGCTGTGAACAGGGATAAAAAAATCCCGATGCCCACAGTTAGAATGCGAGTCACCGAGATGTTCATAGGAGTTAAGGGGCTGGTGCTAGTACTGGAAGATGGGCTTCTCTGACTTGGCGTCAATGATGGCGAAGCGTTCACGGTGAAGATTCGCATCACTGCGGAAGATGAGGCGGCCACTGTGGGAGCGCTCTAATTCCATGAGGATCTTTGAGTCCTCAGACTTAAAGCGATTGAGGACATCGGTGTTTACGGTGATGACGAGGTCACCATCTTCATTATTTTCCTTCTGACGCTGGATGACTGTATTGAGGCGGCGTTGAATCTCGATGCTCATGGACATGGTGGTCTTGATGCGGGCGCGTCCTTGGCAGTAGGGGCAGGGTTCTAAAGTGGAGTCTAGGAGGCTCTCATTAAGGCGTTGCCGAGTCATTTCCATGAGGCCGATGGAGGAGATCTGGAGGACCTGTGTTTTAGCCTTATCACGACGGAGACGCTCTTTCATGGCGCGGTAAACTGCTTGCTGGTCTCGGCGATGACGCATGTCGATGAAGTCGACGACGACTAGCCCTCCGATGTTGCGAAGGCGGAGTTGGCGGGCGACTTCTTCTGCGGCCTCGATATTAGTTTGGAGGAGCATTTTATCGACGTCTTTCTGTCCCCGGTTACGCCCTGTATTAACGTCGATAGAGATAAGGGCCTCAGTTTCGTCAATGACGATGTATCCACCACAAGGGAGCCAGACTTGGCGCATGAAGGCCTCGTCAATCTGTTTCTGAATGCCGAAGCGCTCGAAGATGGTCTGCTTTGAGTAAAGGTAGTGAACTTTACGCTTGGCACGGCGGGAGACCTTAGCGGCAATTTCACGGACCAGTTCAGTAGTTTGCTCATCATCACAGATGACTTTATCGACCTCATCGGTGAGGAAATTATGCGCAGTTCCCTCGATGAGATTTGGCTCACGGAAGCAGCAGACTGGAGCGTTTTTATTATTCCGGGTGTCTTCAACTTGTTCCCATTTTTCAAGAAGCATAGCGAGGTCCCTGACGAAGTGGCGCGCCCTCGTGCTGGTGGCGACGGTGCGCATGATGATGCCCATGCCCTCTGGGACACTGAGTTTCTGCATGATTTTACGGAGACGTTGGCGTTCCTTAGGATCATCAATGCGGCGTGAGATGCCGAATTGGTCAGAGTAAGGCATGAGGACGAGGTAGCGCCCGGCGAGGGAAACATTCGTGGTGACGCGGGGTCCCTTATTTCCGATCGCTCCTTTGGAGACCTGAATCATGATTTCTGATCCTACGGGGTAGATCGAGGGGATGTCCTTAGAGGTGATTTTTTTCTGCTTCTTCTGGGGGCGGCCTTCACGGCGGATTTCTTCTAGGCCGTTATCAAGAGCGGCTGGGATGGCATCCCAGAAGTGAAGAAAGGCGTTTTTATCGAGGCCGATATCGACGAACATGGCTTTGAGCCCGGGCTCGATATTTTTGACGCGGCCTTTAAAAATACCTCCTACGATATTGTCGTCACCATCACGCTCGACGTTGTATTCCTCGAGGACGCCATCCTCCATGAGGGCGGTCCGGCGTTCTAGGGTCTCAGCATTAATGATGATGGTGCGGCCCTCACGAGGGTCGACGCTGGTGAGTCCCAGCGCGTTTTTGATTTTTTGGATCATGTTGATTTGGTTGAAATGTGTTTTTGAGAAATTTGTTTAGTTACGCTCTTGAGTTGCCGGCCGATCTGGGGTGGGGGCAATGGAGGGGAGAGGAATCGTTTTCGGTTTCACCTTAATCGGCTCACCAGAGTTGAGAAGGGCGGCATCGACTTCATCACCGGTCTCTCCGATGTCGTCGATTTCGAGCACGAGGATGCCGTTTTCAGGGCGCTCGATCTCGGCGTATGGCTCGAAGTTCCCTTGATAGACACCTAGTTTAGTGAGCCGCTGAGGAACACCTGCTTCTTGGTTAAAGATTGCTCGGTAGATGTAGTGAGTGAGGACGCCGGCGACTGCCCCTCCACTTTTACCGTTTTCCACCATGACGCAGACTGCATAACGTGGTGAGTCATAGGGGGCGAAGGAGGTGGTCCACGCATTATGGGTGTGTTCTGGGTTCGTCTTGCTGACTTGTGCCGTTCCAGTTTTCGCCGCGATAAAGATGTTTTCCATAGCGGTTTTAGTCGCAGTTCCACCTTTCTCATTCACGGCCTTCCACATTCCTTTACGGATGCTTTCGATTTGAGAACGGCTCATTCCTTCCTTGATGAAGTCTGTTTTTACGATGGGGACATTTTCTTTCAGGACGAGTGGTTGACCTGCGGGATCTGAACCGATGATTCGGCGGATAATGCGTGGCTGGTAGTAGCGGCCTCCATTCGCGATAGTGGCCGCAACTGAGCACACTTGCAGCGGACTAGCGAGTGATTCACCTTGGCCGATGGATAGGAGTGCCAAGTTCGCTCGCGTCATGGTGGCTCCAGCATGTTTGCGCTTCCAGACGTTACTTCCGGGAACTAGGCCTTCACTCTCGAAGGGGAGGAGAATGCCACTTTTACGCCCGAAGCCGAGGAGACTGAAGGTGTCTACCATGACCTTAGTGCGGAGATCTCCAGCAAGGGACATAAAATAGGGGTTGCACGAGCGCTGGATGGCTTGGGTGAGTCCGAGAGTCCCATGACCGCCTTTTAGCCAGCAGCCTATTCTTAGCTTTCCACCCACTCCGAAGGCGCTGAATCCTCTACAATTATGCCCATACCCGACCCGTTCATGGGCCGCTCCAGCGATGGCGGTGGGGAGCTTAAAAGTGGAACCAGGCATGAAGGAGCTGATGGAGCGATTGGTGAGGGGATTCGCCCGATTGTTATTATACTGTGCGAAGCGTTTACTGGTGATCGCAGGGATGAAGTCATTCGGGTCAAAGTTAGGCACGGAGGCCATAGCGAGAACTTCACCATTATTCGGATCCATGACGACAGCGGAGCCACGGCCGATTTTACGGAGAACATTCTCGACGATGTATTGAATGCGTGCATCGATCGTCAGCTGGACTTCAGCCCCTTCGCGAGCTGGTTGGTAGTCATCCGTGGCGATGACTTTACGCTTCTCGTTACGGACGAGGACTCGCTTACCTCCTGCGCCCTGAAGGAATTCATTAGTGGTGAGTTCTACCCCAGCCACTCCATACGCTGCTCCTTCGAAGTGGATATTGCGCTTGCCTCGGAACTCCTCGGGAGGGGCGTCTCCTTTAGCCCACTGCTTGACATAACCTAAGAGATGCCCGGCGAGGGAGCCATAGGGGTAAATTCGGCGTGGCATGACCCGGACTTCTACTCCAGGGATTTCGTTACTCCGGACGGCGATTTTAGCAAATTGTTCCGCTGAGAGATTCCGGCGATAGACGTAGGGGACGAGTCCGCCATGGGTGTTGTAGTGGGAGGAGATTCCGTCAGTGAAACGCTGTCCGGTGAGTCCGAAAGATTCTAACTGAGGAACCACTGACTCACGGACGATCCGGACGATCTCTTTCTCATTCGGCTTCGCCTCAGGATTCTCTGAAGACTCTGAAGATTCTGGAGTGAGGAGGGGCAGATCTTCTTTATTCTGATTTTTCGCTCTGAGTTCGCGCTGCTCTTGTTTGTAGTTGTTATAGATGTCTTCGAGATTGAAGACGATCTGATAACTACGGCGATTTCTGGCTAGGACGACACCATTCCGGTCTACGATCCGCCCGCGCACTCCGGGCTCATAAATCTCTACGTTATGAGTAGTGGGGATATTGGCGACAAATTGTGCCCGGCGGTCGATTTGGAATTCATAGAGGCGTGAGAGGAGAGTCCCACAACCTGTGAGAACGAGGGCGGTGAGGAGATAGAGGCGAAAGCGGTACTTTGGTTCCATGTTTCTGCGTGGGGGGGATGGTAGGGGTGGAGCTTAGTGCTTTTGAAAAGTGATGGTGTGCCCGCAGAGGTCGGCGATGCGGAAGAGCAGCCAAAAGATGAGTGGTGAGGCAAGCATGGTGAGGATGGAGGTGGCTCCGATTTGTTCCACCATGCCATTATCTAAGCTGAAGCCGCCGATGATGAAACCCCTTAAGAGATACTCGGAGAAGAGGTAAAGGAAGGTGGCGACCCCAGTCAGAGCTGCGGAGAGATACCACTTACCTGCTTGGAAGATAGGGCGGACCCCTTGCATGAGAAAACCCATTAGGGTGTAAAGGATGATGGAGTAGCCGAATTTCAAGCTGTCTGGCGTGCTGTGATAGACGATCTCATCTCCCTGATCGACGAGGAGGATCTGCTGAGCGTCCCAGAGAAAGCCTCCGAGAAATGCGAGTGTGAGCATTCCTGCCGTGGAGATGGTCGCGGAGCCACAGAGAACGACTAGTGGTAAGATGAGCAGGCGGGCATCATACCATGCCGAGACCACGGGAAGAAACTGCTGTAAAATGCAGCTTAGCAAGAGGAGTCCGATCAGACTGACGGGATAAAGAAGCATGTCTGGGTCTTCAGTCGATTGATGAATCGGCGATGACGAAGACAGTTTGGAGGTTGCTAAAGTCTACGGAGGGGAGGATATCCGCCTCGCCGTAAACAGGGCCTACTTCAAAGTCTTCGATGGTTCCGATAGGTATATCTGCGGGGAAAAGATCCCCCCGCCCGTCGGTATAAACTTTCATCCCCTTGTGGAGGATAGCATTCTTAGAGAGATAGCGTAAGCGGAGTCTCGGGGTTTCGCCATAAGTGGTGCGGCGGCCTACGATGAGCCCGACTTCTGTGCTCCCCTCTACTTTCGCGGAAACTTGAGAAATTTCATCAGTAATTAAGAGGACGGAGGAGACTTCATTTGCAGGGAGCTGGATACGGCCAACAAGCCCCCCATTCGAGGCGAGGACACACATGGAACTAAGGAGGCCTTTTTCGGATCCCCGATTGATTTCAATCGTCTTTCCCCACATCTGAGGTTGGCGGCGGACGACACGGGCCGGCACCACATCAAATTTACTCTCTTTCTTAAAATTTAGAGCGGCTCGCAACTCGTTATTTTCTGCTTCTAATGCCCAGACACGAGCGGCGATGAGACTGAGGCGGTCTCGGTCGTTATTACTATGGGTGAGTTTTTCTTCTAGATCCTTAGAATGTTCCACCTCTTTGATGAAGTCATTGGCGAAGGCCTCACTTTCTCCGCCCTTGGAGATGATGGGGGAGATCGCCGAGTAGTAGGTCTTCTGAATATGTCTGACGGAGGACTCACTGAGGGTAAATACCCACACTAGTCCTGCGATGAACAAGAGAAGAGCTAGGAAATTCAAGGGCTTCATCAGGGGCTAGTCCGGTCAGAAGGTCGCTTAGTGATCGGAATTCGTCACTCGCCTCAGGAAGGAAATTTCTTGAAGGGCTTTTCCCGTCCCCTCGGCCACCGCACTGAGGGGATCTTCCGCTACGTGGACGGGGAGCCCAGTTTCTTCTCGGAGGCGTTTATCCAGACCTCGTAAAAGAGCACCACCTCCAGCGAGAACTAGACCACGATCTACAAGGTCAGCGGCGAGTTCTGGTGGGCAGCGTTCTAGAGTCGTCCGCACCGCATCTACAATCGTGGTTAGTGGATCTGCCATAGCATCACGCACTTCTTGGGATGTGATCGTGATCGTTTTAGGGAGCCCTGAGACGAGGTCACGGCCTTTAACTTCCATACTCGTTTCTTTAGGGAGAGGGGCCGCTGAACCGATCCGGATTTTAATATCCTCAGCAGTGCGCTCACCGATCATCAGATTATACCCTCGCTTCATGTAGGAGATGATGGACTGATCGAGCTCATCTCCTGCTGTGCGGACACTGCGAGCGTAGACGATTCCAGAGAGCGAGATCAAGGCTACTTCCGTAGTGCCTCCACCAATGTCTACGATCATGTTACCAGACGGGTCTTGCACAGGGAGGCCCACCCCGATCGCGGCTGCCATGGGTTCTTCAATCAGGTGGACTTCACGAGCGCCAGCCTGCTCTGCTGACTCTTTTACTGCGCGGCGCTCTACCTCAGTAATTCCAGATGGAATGGCGATGACGACGCGGGGGTGTGAGCGCCGCTTGCTACTGACTTTTTTGATAAAGTGGCGCAGCATCGCCTCGGTGACCTCGAAGTCTGCTATTACTCCATCTTTAAGTGGGCGAATGGCTACGATGTTCCCAGGGGTCCTTCCCAGCATCCGCTTTGCGTCATCACCCACTGCGAGGACTTCATTTGTCCCTGCTTTCACCGCCACCACTGAGGGTTCACGCAGGACTATGCCGTGATCTTTAACATTAACTAGGGTATTGGCGGTTCCGAGATCGATCCCGATGTCGTTTGAAAGTAAGCCAAAGATTCGTGCAAAAAATGACATGGTTAGAAAATTGAGTAGAATAGAAAAAAGGGTGATGAAGGCGAAAGCGAGGAGGGGCTCGGAAAATGAGACCCTCTGGATGGGGGGACGATGGAGAGCTTGACAAGAATGGTCAAGCCGCTTCCGTCTAAGGGTATTGATTTCACCAGCGCTCCACGGAGCATAAGATTACTTAGGTGGACGAGGGGGAGCGACGACTCAGAAATTCCTCGCTAAAATCCTCATAGGCTAGTGCGCCGGACCCCCTCGGGTCGTGCTCGTAGATCGTCATTCCGTAGCTAGGAGATTCTCCAATGCGGATCGTACGGGGGATGATGGCCTTATAAAGCTGATCAGGGAAATACTTGGCAACTTCGTCGATGACTTGGCGCGAAAGATTCGTCCTCCCATCATACATGGTCATGAGGATGCCTTCTAGGATGAGGGGCGCGCCAGCCCCAGCTTCTTTAATCCTCTCGATCACGTGGACGATCTTAGCCAAGCCCTCTAGACCGAACCATTCGCACTGGAGCGGTATGATGACCTCATCCGCAGCAGCTAGGGCAGAAGTCATGAGCACCCCGAGAGAAGGCGGAGTATCTAAGATGATGTAGTCATAAGTGTGAGTTTGCGCTAGATCGGACAGGATCGACCGGAGGCGGCTCAGGTAGTCTGGCATCTGTGCTAGATCGATCTCCACCCCAGCGAGATCCATGTCACCAGGAACGAGTGAGAGATTCGCTATCCGTGAGGGAATGATCTTGTCCTGAATTCGTGCGGTGCCGATGAGGGGGTGATACATGCAGCCTTGAGAGCTGGCTTCTGAGCCGATTCCGCTCGTGGCATTCGCCTGTGGGTCTAAATCAAGAAGGAGGATCTTAAGTCCTCGATTGGCCAGCCCTGCGGAGAGATTGATCGCCGTAGTGGTCTTTCCGACTCCTCCTTTTTGGTTCGCGATGGCGATAATCTTCATAGAATTTTCTATAAAGAGGAAGGTGGATGAGTGAGGGGATAAGAGAAAGGAAAAAGCCTATTTACGAGTGAGTTTAGAGGATGTGCCTAGAGGCGCTTAGCGGGGGGCTTTTACTTAAGAGCCTAACTCCCGTGCGCGGGCGGTGGCAGCCTGCACCGCTTTGATGGTGGTGGAGCGAAAAGAGCCATCTTCTAGGGCTGCTAGTCCTGCGATCGTCGTGCCGCCGGGTGAGGTCACTCGGTCGCGTAAAATGGAGGGGTGCTCGCCAGATTCAGAAACTAGCTTTGCTGCTCCAAGGACGGTCTGAGTGGCCAGAGCGAGGGCCTTTTCACGGGGGAGTCCTTCGAGCAGGGCTCCATCAGCTAGAGCTTCAATAAATGTGTAAACGTAGGCGGGGCCACTGCCGGAAAGGCCAGTGACCGCATCGAGAAGGCTCTCGTTCACTTCTGAGGCGCTACCGACTGAACCGAGGAGTCTTTGGGCAAAGGCGGCATCCGCACTGGTGGCCAGTGTCCCCAGAGAAAATGCGGCAGCCCCTTCTCCGATGAGGGCCGGAGTGTTCGGCATCGCCCGGATGATGCGGGCTTGGCCCTCGGCCTTTTCTTCCATGTCAGCGAGTGTGACTCCTGCGGCGATCGAGAGGACGAGCGGTTTCTCGGCCCCTTTTTTCACTTGTGCAAGGCTGGAGAGAACATCTGCGACCTCACCTGGCTTCACACAGAGAAGTAGGCAGTCTGCTTGTAAAAAGACTTCTTCCAGCGAGTTAAGGCCTTGGATGTTCTCAGCGAGAGCTTTGCCCAATGCCTCGACTGCTGCCGGAACGGGATCGTATGCTCTCAGGTCTGTTTTTGAAAAAACTCCTGCTCGAATTGCACCCTGTGCCAATGCTGAGCCCATTTTTCCACAACCGATAAGTCCGATGATCATTCCTAAGAGTGAACTGGAAGCCCTCTCGCTGTCCAGTCCTTGTCGTTTACTGTTGTGAGCATTCTTTTTCTCGGGTCCTTTGAATTGAGTGGCTTAGTCTTTTCTTTTGAGTTGTGGGAAGAGGACGACGTCACGGATGGTGGGGGCTCCGGTGAGGAGCATGATGAGGCGGTCGATGCCGATCCCGATACCTCCAGCAGGGGGCATACCATGCTCGAGAGCCTCGACGAAGTCTTCGTCAATTTCTTGAGCTTCGCCTCCTGATTGTTCTTGGAGGCGGCGGCGTTGGACGTCGGGATCATTAAGCTCTGAGTAGCCGGGCGAGATTTCTTGGCCGTTGATGATGAGTTCATAGACATCGATAACGGATGGGTTTTCTGGGTTTTCTTTCGCTAGCGGGATGAGCTTAGAGTCGACATGAGTGACGAAGCAGGGGTCGAAGGTGTGCTCTTCGACGAGTTTTTCGAAGACTTGCTGGGTGACCTCGTAGTCCTCGAGGTGGTCGTGAATTTCGAGTTTGAATTCGCTTTTTGCTTTTTGTCGGCGTTCTTCGGGGGTGAGGTCGAACCAATCGTCTCCGGCAGCATTTTTAATGAGGGTTTGATAGGGGGTGCGTTTCCAAGGGCGGCTGAGGTCTAGGGTGCGAATGGGTTGACCGTTTTCGTCTTTGTGTTCGATTTGGAGGGTGCCGAAGAATTTCGTGGCGAGGTGGCAGACCATTTCTTCCACGAGGTCTGCCATGATTTCGAAGTCAGCGAAGGCTTGATAGGCCTCAAGCATGGTGAATTCAGGGTTATGGCGGCGGGAGATACCCTCGTTACGGAAGTTACGATTGAGTTCAAAGACTTTAGTGAGACCACCTACGAGGAGTCTTTTTAGGTGGAGCTCTGGGGCTATGCGCATGGTGAGGTCCATGCTGAGGGCATTATGATGGGTCTGGAATGGCTTGGCGGCGGCTCCTCCGGCGACGTCATGGAGCATGGGGGTTTCTACTTCTAGGTAGCCGCGATCGTGAAGGAAGTTACGTATTTCTGCGACGATTTTTGAGCGGATGATGAAGAGGTCTGCGCTGTCTTGGTTAGACATGAGGTCGAGGTGGCGCTTACGGTATTTTGTCTCACGGTCGGAGAGTCCGTGCCATTTGTCAGGCATGGGGCGGAGAGACTTTGAGAGGACGGTGAGGTGAGTGACTTGAACTGAAGGTTCCCCTTTTCCAGTGGTAAAAGTGTCTCCTTCTACGCCGATCCAGTCGCCCATATCGAGGAGTTGATAGGCGGCCCAGTCTTGCTCAGAGAGGATCTTTTTATTCAGATAAATTTGGATGCGCCCGTGGGCATCACCGAGGGTTGCGAAAACGGATTTCCCCATGTCGCGAATGGCGAGGAGACGGCCACCGAGTTTTACTTGTTTTCCATCCTCGAAGTCTGCTTTGAGCGCTCCCGGAGTGATTGTGGTATCAAAGGCAGCTCCGTATGGATCTAGTCCCAGTTCCTTAAGTTTCGCGAGTTTTTCCCGCCGAACGGCGATGAGTTCTTCTGAAGTGGAGTGGGATATTGCGGGCGTTTTTTCTTCGCTCATGGAGGCGGAATTCTAGGAGTAAAATGGGCCTTGAACAGGGTAAATCGACTGAGTGACAATTGTTAGATGGATAAAGTACTTGCGAGTTAGAAAAAAAAAGAGTCTTTAGCCACTAGATTTCAACCATTTGGGGGGGACAGCAGCCTTGTTCAGGATCTTCGGAGACTAACGAGGCTGCTGCAATTTAAGGGGAGGCGTTTTAATGACGAATTGGTCCTTTCAGAAGCGATCAGGCTTTTTCAAGCATTCAGAGAGGTTTTAGGCAGCTGGGCTGGGGATGTGGTTCCTGCTTCTAGGTGGGAAAGTTGATGAATGTCTGCACTGAAGAGAGTTGAGAGACGAGAAAGGTATTTTCTAAAGGCTGACTTGTAAGGAAAGTCGCCTTCGCTGTGCTCTTGTTGCGTAAATTGGGATGGAGAGTTTTGCGAATAAGCTTTGGTGGAGGCTGAGGTAAACTGACTCAGGTCGAGAGGCGGTGAGAGATATCGTTGATATAAAAGAGAGAGGGGGTAAGTTCTCCGCGATGAAGGCTGCTTTGTTTTCTGCGCTGTGGTTTTGTTGTGCTGGTCCTTACGTCATGGCACGGCCGGATTTCTTCGAGCTAGCGCCTATCCATTATTCAGAAACTGCGAGTGAGGATGCGCTTGCGGTTTTATCACGTGAACTTGCAGAGGGTCGCTGGACTGTGCCTCCCTTGAGTGGGAAGGATTTTTTAAGGTTGATCCTAGAGAAGTTAGACGTGCCAGTGGAATCTCAGGTATTGGTCTTTTCTAAGACGAGTCTTCAAAATTCGTTAATCAGTCAGGGGAATCCACGTGCGATTTATTTCTCCATGAATACTTATGTTGCTTGGGTGCCGGGGGGGAAGGTAGAGGTTATTATTGAAGATGAAAAACTAGGCCCAGTGTTTTACACGATTGAGCCTCCAGTCGCAGATCGTTTACCGAAAATTGTCCGAGCTACGGACTCTTGCCTCCAGTGCCATGCGACTTCACGGACAGAGGGTGTGCCCGGTATGTTTGTCCGGTCAGTGGTGCCAGATCATAATAGTCACCCGATTTTGAGCGCCGGAACTTCCTTGGTCACGGATGCAACACCGATCAAGGAAAGGTGGGGGGGCTGGTATGTCACAGGAGTTTCGTCTGACCCTCATCTGGGTAATCGCTGGGTGCCTTCCAATGAGGCGAATGGGGGAAAATTTCCTGCAAAGATGTCTAATTTAAGACAGCTTGGATCTTTAATTGATACTTCGAAGTATCTGCAAGAAACCAGTGACATTGTCGCCCTGATGGTTCTGGAGCATCAATGCTCGATGCATAATCTTTTGACAAAGGCGAAGTTAAATTATCGAAGAGCAATTTATTTTCAAGAATCCTATCGAGAGACTGATGAGGACCTCACTTCACCTGAGGGAATGCCTTGGAAAACGGCGGATCGAGCCGGAATGGAAATTGTGAATTCGCTCTTATTTACCGATGAAGTGACTTTTGGGGGAGATGGAATTCAGGGAGGGGAGTTTTTTTCCAAAGTGTTCCTAGAGCGGGGAGTCGAGACATCTAAGGGCAGGAGCTTGCGGGTCTTGCGCCTCTACGAGAGGATGTTTAAATATCGCTGTTCTTATATGATTTACTCAAAATCTTTTCATAGTCTTCCTCCTTTAGTGAAAGAGCGAACTTTTTATCATCTTAAACTCGCTTTAGAGGATGATTTTGAAAACCACTTAGGGCGACGGGAGAAAGAGGGGATTCGACAAATTCTTGCTGAGACTCTGCCCGGTTTTAAAAACTAATTTTATTCCCAGGCTGAGGGATGATGATCTCGGTCTCGGGCAACGCGTGGGCGAGTTTATCTCGGAACCATGCTGTGGCAGGTGGATCGCCGTGGACGAGGAGAAGTTTTTTAGGGCGAGATTTAACGGCAAATTCTAAGAGTTCTTCTCGGCGAGCATGTCCAGAAAAGTCGAATTCATCGACCTTACAGTTGAGTTGGATTTGATGTGATCCGTCTAAGCGGATGGTGTCCCCGGTGGATGCTGCCTTGATCACACCCGCTGGAGTAGAAGGTTCAGCGTAGCCTACGAAGAGTAGTGAGTTACAGGGGTTTTGTAGGAAGCGGCGGGCGAAGATATTAGAGGTGGTTTTTTCGCTCATCATACCGCTGGAAAGGCAGTAAATAGCGCCAGGTTTACACTCGATCGGTGCTCGGCGGCGTTTATCCCCTGTGTTTAGTTTCATATCACGGAGTATTTCAAAGCCCGGGCGATGCCTTCGACTCGAATCCGCGAAACGGTCGTAAATCATCGTCATTTTAGTACTAAGGCCTCCAATGAAAACGGGAGTGTGAGGAGGGATGAGGCCTTCTTCCTTAAAGTTGTCCAGCATGGTGAGGACTTCTTGGGTTTTCCCGATTGCGAAGACGGGAATTAGAGCAGATCCTCCCGCTTCTAGACTTTCTCTAATACTCTGTGCGAAACGCTCCTCTTGGTCGCGGCGAGTGTAGTCGCAGGGGCGCTCGTCGGCGCCTCTTGTGGTCTCCATGATGAGGAGATCAGGGCTATCTAGATCTGGGAATTTGGCCCCCTTAATTAAGGTGTGCCCGCCGAAGTGGACATCTCCGGTGTAAAAGATCGAAAGTTCATCTTTCTCGATCAGCACTCCTGCTGATCCTAGGATGTGGCCAGCGTCATAGAAGGTGAGTTTTGAGCTCTTTTCGTCAGAGGGATCGAGCAGGAAGGTTTTCTCATAGGAGCATAAGCTCCAGCGGTCCTGAAGGTAGTCGATTTCGCGGTGGTGAAAGAGCGGGTATTCCACTATCCCTAGCTCTTCTCGCTGGCTACTCATGACATTGACCGAATTGTGGAGAAGGGCTTCGCCTAAGGCTGCGCAAGCTGCCGTAAGATAAACGACTGCCGATGGTTGCTCTCGTTGTGCTATGGGGAGGGTGCCTATATGATCTAGATGTGAATGAGTGATGACGATCGCGTCCGCGCTGTCGTAAGGGATCTCTCGGTAGCGAGGGATCGCATCAGGCCCTTCTTCCTGAGGGTGCATTCCCGCGTCTAGGATAATTTGATCGCCATCTAGGTTCAGAGCGTAGGAATTCCCCCCGATTTCGGCGCGGAGGTTAAGTGATTGAAAGGTATATGAGGGCACGGCGGAGACTGTAAGCTTAATGTGGAAAGAGGCTAGGGATTTATGTTTTTCGGGAAAACGGCAAAGTCTTTAATGATGCTAAAGAATTATCTACTCGTTTTAAAATCTCTCGTGGATGTCTTAGGGTGGCCTCAATCCCCATAGAATCAGGGTTTTGGAATTTTGAGAAAAATTCATCCAAAATCTCTCACAGAAAACATTGACGAGTGGGATGAAATGATTAGGGTCGCCCCAGCAGCCGCTACTGGCTGTCACTGAGAAAACTCGAAAAGGCTCGCTAGAATGAATCTTCATCAGCGGGCCTCATCAGTCTTCCGGTTCTAAGTTCTTTGAAAATATGGGTTCCACAGATCCTTCCACTTTAGTTAGTGGCTTGTGAGTTCGTTAAGAATTTGCGGGTGATTAGGTAGAGAAGATCTGTTGGAAAGATGACAAAAAATCATATTGTGTGCTGCGTCTTGGTTTTGATAAGATCTTATTAGTTTAGGGTTTTAAATAATAAATTGAGGTGCGGGTCATGGGAGTAAGCCTGTTTAGGTTCTTCCCTGAGATCGTGAGATTTCAAAAACAAAGTCAATTTGATAGCTAAGCGCGCGGTGGTCATATCGATCATCGCAATTTAATGTTTAGTGTCAGATTCAAAACATTTCTACGGAGAGTTTGATTCTGGCTCAGAACGAACGCTGGCGGCGTGGATAAGACATGCAAGTCGAACGGAGAATTTTAATAGCTTGCTAATGAAATTCTTAGTGGCGGACGGGTTAGTAACACGTGAGATACATACCTCTTAGACAGGAATAGCCCATGGAAACGTGGATTAATGCCTGATAGTTCCTACGGGATAAAGGATGCCTTTGGGTGTCGCTAGGAGATTGGCTCGCGGCCTATCAGTTAGTTGGTGAGGTAAAGGCTCACCAAGACGACGACGGGTAGCTGGTCTGAGAGGACGATCAGCAACACTGGAACTGAGACACGGTCCAGACACCTACGGGTGGCAGCAGTCGAGAATCATTCACAATGGACGAAAGTCTGATGGTGCAACGCCGCGTGGAGGATGACGGTCCTAGGATTGTAAACTCCTGTCATTGGGGAGTAAGACTTAATCGTTAATAGCGAGTTAAGTTTGATAGTACCCAAAGAGGAAGGGACGGCTAACTTCGTGCCAGCAGCCGCGGTAATACGAAGGTCCCAAGCGTTGTTCGGAATAACTGGGCGTAAAGCGTGTGTAGGCTGCGCGGAAAGTCAAATGTGAAAGCCAGGGGCTCAACCTCTGAACTGCATTCGATACTCCCGTGCTAGAGTGATGGAGAGGTAAGTGGAATTCTCGGTGTAGCAGTGAAATGCGTAGATATCGAGAGGAACATCAATGGCGAAGGCAACTTACTGGACATTTACTGACGCTCAGACACGAAGGCTAGGGGAGCGAAAGGGATTAGATACCCCTGTAGTCCTAGCAGTAAACGGTGCTAGGGGAGCGAAAGGGATTAGATACCCCTGTAGTCCTAGCAGTAAACGGTGCTCGCTTGGTGTGGGAGGGTTCGACCCCTTCTGTGCCGGAGCTAACGCGTTAAGCGAGCCGCCTGGGAAGTACGGTCGCAAGACTAAAACTCAAAGAAATTGACGGGGACCCGCACAAGCGGTGGAGTATGTGGCTTAATTCGATGCAACGCGAAGAACCTTACCTAGGCTTGACATGCTTGTCGTATCCTCCCGAAAAGGAGGAGTCACTTCGGGTGGACAATGCACAGGTGCTGCATGGCCGTCGTCAGCTCGTGTCGTGAGATGTTTGGTTAAGTCCAGCAACGAGCGCAACCCCTGTGAATAGTTGCCAGCACGTAAAGGTGGGGACTCTATTCAGACTGCCCAGATCAACTGGGAGGAAGGTGGGGACGACGTCAGGTCAGTATGGCCCTTACGCCTAGGGCTGCACACGTACTACAATGCCCAGCACAATGAGAACCGATACCGTGAGGTGGAGGAAATCTGTAAAACTGGGCCCAGTTCGGATTGGAGGCTGCAACTCGCCTCCATGAAGTCGGAATCGCTAGTAATGCCGTATCAGCTACGACGGCGTGAATACGTTCCCGGGTCTTGTACACACCGCCCGTCACATCATGGAAGCCGGTCGCACCCGAAGTATATGCGCTAACTTTATTGAAGCAGTATCCTAAGGTGAGGCTGGTAACTGGGATGAAGTCGTAACAAGGTAGCCGTAGGGGAACCTGCGGCTGGAACACCTCCTTTCTATGGAGTAAGAAAGCAAGCTCGTTATTGATAATACTATTGATGACAAAAGAGCCGCTGTTTTCGGTCGACACCTGACTTTAAGGTCTCCTCTTTCTTGAAAAAGAAGAGGAGGCTGAGAGATACTAAACTTGAGACCTTGGTTGAGAGTAAGTAATGGTGGAAGAGCAAGAAATTGCCTTCACAAAAATTTGAGTGACCAAATTAAACGCACCTTAATCGTAGATTAAGATTGCAGCATACAATCTGATTTTTTGTCCTACTCACCGCAATGAATTGTGAGTTTGGTTGTGAGTTTGAAAGAGTGAAAAACTAGGATGTATCTTTGTAAGATACGTCGATCACTTTTCGCCAGTCACCATTCTTTAAAGGGGGCTTAGCTCAGTTGGTAGAGCGTCTGCTTTGCAAGCAGAATGTCAACGGTTCGAATCCGTTAGTCTCCACCATTTTTTCCAGCGCGGGCTTGTAGCTCAGTTGGTTAGAGCGCACGACTGATAATCGTGAGGTCGGCAGTTCGAGTCTGCCCTGGCCCACCATTCTTCTTTAGTATTTCTGGTAGAAATAAGAAAAAAGAATGTGAAACGAAAGAGTAGAGAGAAAAAACACCATCTTTTCTGTGACCCATATTTTTAAGGTTAAGTCCGTTCTTTGACATCCGTGTGAAGTTTTTAAAGACTGTGAACGTCATCACTTCAATGTGACGTTCTCATTAATACAATGAAAATAGACTGAGATATGAGATGAGAGTCTCATATGACACAGACTTGCAGTCCTTGGATAAAGACTAACAATACCAAATTTACGGTTAGAATAAGTGTTTTTGCACTTATTTTGACTCAAGACAAGAGATGATCGCTCATGAGAATGAGAGATCATTGACTTGATAACGATAACCGATTTCAAGAGAAAGAGGAATTAAGTTATTAAGGGCATAGAGTGGATGCCTTGGTGCTAGAAGGCGATGAAAGACGTGATAAGCTGCGATAAGCTTCGGTAAGGTGCAAACAACCTTTGACCCGGAGATTTCTGAATGGGGTAACCTAATGTGAATGAATCGCATTGTTCCTTCCTGAATAAAATAAGGAAGGATACGCAAGACCTGCTGAATTGAAACATCTTAGTAAGCAGAGGAAAAGAAAGAGAATTCGATTCCGTAAGTAGCGGCGAGCGAAAACGGATCAGCCCAAACCGGCGTCTTTGGCGTCGGGGTTGTAGGACCCCGTTGTGGGACCTTTGAAGATAGGTGAACACTTTGGAAAGAGTGGACAAAGAGCGTGACATCCGCGTAACCGAAATCTGATGAGGCTCTAGGGAGTTCCTGAGTAGCACGGGACACGTGAAACCCCGTGTGAATCTGCGCAGACCACTGCGTAAGGCTAAATACTAACTAGCGACCGATAGTGAACCAGTACCGTGAGGGAAAGGTGAAAAGTACCCCTGTGAGGGGAGTGAAATAGAACCTGAAACCCTATGCCTACAAGGTGTAAGAGCCCTTTCGAGGGTGATTGCGTGCCTTTTGCTTAATGAGTCTGCGAGTTACCGTCTGTGGCAAGCTTAAGATCTTCTGGATCGTAGGCGTAGCGAAAGCAAGTCCGAATAGGGCGACAATGAGTTGCAGGCGGTAGACCCGAAACGGAGGTGACCTACCCATGGCCAGGTTGAAGCTTAGGTGATACTAAGTGGAGGACCGAACCGGTGTGTGTTGAAAAACGCTCGGATGAGCTGTGGGTTGGAGTGAAAGGCTAATCAAACCCCGTGATAGCTGGTTCTCCTCGAAATGCATTTAGGTGCAGCGTTGCGTGTTGATGAGTGGGGGTAGAGCACTGACAGGGCTAGGGGGCATACCCGCCTACCAACCCCTATCAAACTCCGAATACCATTCAATAGAACGCAGCAGTGAGACGGCGGGGGATAAGCTTCGTCGTCGAGAGGGAAACAGCCCAGACCAGCAGCTAAGGTGCCTAAATTGTGCTCAGTGGAAAGGAGGTGAGGTTTCATAGACAGTGAGGATGTTGGCTTAGAAGCAGCCACCATTTAAAAAATGCGTAATAGCTTACTCATCGAGAGACCTTGCGCCGAAAATACTTGGCGATAAGCACAATACCGAAGCTCTGGGTGTCATTGTTTACAATGGCGCGGTAGAGGAGCATTCTCTAGACAGTGAAGGGTGATGGTGACTGACCCTGGAGTGTAGAGAAGTGAGAATGCAGACATGAGTAACGATAAGAGCGGTGAAATCCCGCTCCGCCGTAAATCCGAGGTTTCCCGGGCAACGTTTTTCGTCCCGGGGTTAGTCGGGACCTAACCCGAGGCCGATGGGCGTAGGGGATGGTAATCAGGTTAATATTCCTGAACCCAGTGAGGAGGACGCATGATGAAAAGCTACTAGGTGATTGAATTCCGAGATGCGGCTACGGCCAATTCGTATAGCTGGACAGAGTGCCAAGAAAAGCCCTCACAATAATGGCCCGTACCGTAAACCGACACAGGTGGATGGGTAGAATATACCAAGGCGCAAGAGTGAAACCTGGTCAAGGAACTCGGCAAAATAGCCCCGTAACTTCGGAAGAAGGGGTGCCCCCCTTATGGGGGGGCCGCAGTGAAATGGCCCAACCGACTGTTTAGCAAAAACACAGCATTGTGCTAAGGCGTAAGCCGACGTATACGATGTGACACGTGACCAATGCCAAAAGATTACGGTAAGGTGTTAGCGTTTAACGCGAAGCTCCGAGCCCAAGTCCTGGTGAATGTCGGCCGTAACTATAACGGTCCTAAGGTAGCGAAATTCCTTGTCGGGTAAGTTCCGACCTGCACGAATCGTGCAACGAGTTGGGCGCTGTCTCGACCAGGTGCTCAGTGAAATTGTAGTTCCGGTGAAGATGCCGGACACCCGCAGAAGGACGGAAAGACCCTATAGACCTTAACTGTAAGCTGTTATTGGTTGTTCGATCTTAATGCTCAGCATAAGTGGGAGACATTGAAGGGAGTGTTTAGGCGCTTCTGGAGTCATCAGTGAGATACCACCCTTTAATATTGGATAATCTAACCCCGAGCCGTCATCCGGCCGTGGGGACAATGGCAGCCGGTCAGTTTTACTGGGGCGGTATCCTCCTAAAGAGTAACGGAGGAGCGCGAAGTTTGGCTCAGCACAGTTGGTAACTGTGTGTTGAGTGTAAAGGCACAAGCCAGACTAACTGTGAGACCTACAAGTCGAGCAGATACGAAAGTAGGCCTTAGTGATCCGGCGGTAGAATGTGGAATTGCCGTCGCTCAACGGATAAAAGGTACCTTAGGGATAACAGGCTTATTTCGCCCAAGAGTTCATATCGACGGCGAAGTTTGGCACCTCGATGTCGGCTCGTCGCATCCTGGGGCTGGAGAAGGTCCCAAGGGTCCGGCTGTTCGCCGGTTAAAGCGGCACGCGAGCTGGGTTCAGAACGTCGCGAGACAGTTCGGTCCTCTATCCTCTGTGGGCGTAGGAAAATTGAAGGGTTCAGACCTTAGTACGAGAGGACCGGGTTTGACGCACCTCTGGTGTTCCAGTTGTTCTGTCAAGGGCACTGCTGGGTAGCTAAGTGCGGAACGGATAAGCGCTGAAAGCATCTAAGCGCCAAGCCATTCCTGAGATAAATTTTCCCTGAAGGATCGTGGAAGACGACCACGTTGATAGGCTGGGGGTAGAAGTGCAGTAATGTATGTAGCTCACCAGTACTAATCATCCGTTTGACTTAATTCCTTCTCTTTTCTTTTGTTGTTCTAAGCAAGCAATGAGAGATAGAGAAGAGTGTAAAAATTCAAAGAATCTTGTAAGAAATTGGTAATCAATGTCTTTAGAAGGTTGCAAGTTAAGTAACAGTCATATTACAGTCACTGAAGGTCCTTAGAAATAAGCGACTAGAAGATTAAAAAACCACTTCACATGGATGTCAGAGAACGGCATAGGAAATTAAGTGAGCCTGAAACACTCCTTAGTTCGCAAAATTTTAGCCTGATTTTTCTAACTTGTTAAGCTTGTCTAAGCTGCGTAAGAGAAATCACCTTTTGAAAGCTAAGACCCTTAGAGCTTATTATTTGTAATGGAATGCGAATGATAAACTCTGGTGGCCATAGCAGAGAGGAACCACCCGGTCCCATTCCGAACCCGGAAGTGAAACTCTTGTGCGCCGATGGTAGTGGGACGATAGGTCCTGTGAGAGTAGGTCGTCGCCAGTTATAAGCCGGTATTTTTGTGGAAGCAAAGATACCGGCTCTTTTTTTGCCCTTAGTTTAGAGTGAAGC
>CALFVL010000165.1 GCA_937928425.1 uncultured Verrucomicrobiales bacterium | reverse complement strand
CTGACGAATTTAACAACACATCCACCCGAGAGTAAACCTCTATTCCGAGTGCATCATACGCTTTTTTTGCAGCACCCTTTACTGCAGCCTCTTCCTCAGGACTTAATAACGCAGGGCAGGTGTATTGACTCCCCACCTCTTTTCCACTCAACCACGGATATTTCGTCTCCATATCATACCAATCACCTTCAGGAGGAGCGATCTCGACAATGGGGAAAACCTCCCCATCCATGATGCCTACCGTCAGTTCCCGCCCTTCCACAAATTCCTCGATCAGAAGGTCAGCTCCATACTTCGCAGCATGGGTCATGGCCTCCTCGACTTCGCCTTGCTCTTTCACCACTCTAATCCCCACACTAGAGCCCTCACGCGGAGGTTTCACCACGAAGGGGACCGCCATCTTAGGTAAATGAACCCCACTTGAACAGTCCACGACTTCTGATGAGGGTGTTGGCACCCCATGTTTAACAAAATTGTTCTTACTTAAGTTTTTATCAAAGGCGACTTCACTGCTCAGAACCCCAGCCCCCGTGTAGGGGACTCCTAGAGCCTCTAGGTAACGCTGCAAGCCGCCATCTTCCCCAAAGGTTCCATGAATGGTATTAAAAACCAGCGCCGTTCCCTGTGGGAGGCTAGGTTCACAATTTGAAACTTCCACCCCCAGAGCATGGTAACCCTTCTCCTTAAGAGCTTTCAATACCGCCTTTCCTGATGCTAAAGACACTTCCCTCTCCGCACCTGGCCCACCCATCAAAACCGCAATCAGCATTTCTTTGCTTAAAATCATCGTAGCGCCAATATCTCTCGCGAACTCTCAACTTTCAATTTTCAATTTTGAAATCTGATATTTACATCAACTTCCCGAAGTGCCCGTCCCCACCGCTCAGTTTACTAAAGTAACATTCCTACACTGACTCTCTTCGTCTACTCCATCGCGATGCTCCTGCTCGACCACGGCCAGGATAGTTTTTGCCAATTTGCGTTTTTCCAAGCTTTCCAAGCTCATTGCTTTCTCCATCATCATCACCAGTGACACTCTTATAACGACCTCATCCCCCGCCTAAATTCTATGAAGACACTTTTTCTTTTCTTTCTAAGTCTAAGCCTTTCCTCGGCTAAGGCTCCTAATATCCTCTTCATCATCACTGACGATCAGGGTTACGGCGACCTCTCCTGCCATGGAAATCCCGCCATAAAAACGCCCCACCTCGATCAACTCTACTCGGAGTCTACCGTCTTCACCGACTACCATGTGGCTCCGACTTGTTCCCCCACTCGTGCTGCGCTCCTCACCGGCCACTGGAGTAATCGAACCGGAGTCTGGCACACCATCATGGGCCGTTCCATGCTACGTGAAAACGAAGTCACCATCGCCCAACACCTTCAAGAGAATTACGCCACTGCCATGTTCGGAAAGTGGCACCTTGGAGATAACTTCCCCTACCGGCCAGAGGACCGAGGCTTCGAGGAAGTTTATCGGCACGGAGGGGGTGGCATTGGACAAACTCCTGACCTATGGGATAACGCATACTTTGATGGGGCCTACTTCCATAATGGCGAAATCGCCCCTGCGAAGGGCTTCTGCACTGATGTCTTTTTTCAACAAGCTCACAACTTCATTAAAAAAGCCGCTGAAGAGGAGGAGCCCTTCTTCGCCTACCTCTCTCTAAACGCACCCCATGGTCCCCTTCATTGCCCTCAAAAATACCTCGACCTCTACAAATCACTAGATCCTAAACTTGCCGCTTTTTTTGGGATGATTACTAACATTGACGAGAATATCGGGGAGATCCGTAAACTCCTCAGCGAGCTCGGTATCGCAGAGAACACCCTCCTTATTTTTACGACAGATAACGGGAGTGCTAGCGGTTCTAAATTTTTCAATGCAGGCATGAAGGGCCGGAAGGGCTCCCCCTATGATGGCGGGCACCGAGTCCCCCTCTTCATCCACTGGCCAGCTGAGGGTCTAGACCAACATCGTAAAATCGACACCCTCACCCATGCCGTAGACCTCGTCCCCACTCTACTTGAAATCTGCTCCCCTCAATCTGAGACTGAGATCAAGTTTGATGGTCTCTCGCTTAAAACACTCCTTGATCCCGAGAATCAGAAACAGTGGCCAGAGCGCTTTCTCATTACGGACTCCCAGCGAGTCGTCGATCCCATTAAATGGCGCCAGTCTGCAGTGATGTCTCAACAATACCGCCTCATCAACGGAAATGAACTTTATGACATCAAAGCGGACCCCGGTCAGAAAAAAAACATCGCCCGTGATCAGCCCCAACAAGTAAAAAGGATGCGGGATTTTTACGAAAAATGGTGGGCTGAACTTCAGCCTAGCTTCTCCAAGACCACTGAAATCTACCTAGGTCATCCCAAGAACCCCGTCTCCACCCTCACCGCACACGATTGGCTGAATACCCCACCACCTTGGAACCAAGGTCACATCCGCCAAGCGAACGACAATACCAAAAAGAAAGAGAAAAAGCCTGAGAAGCACGAAGGTCATTGGGCCATAAAGGTGGTCACAGATGGCACTTATGAGATCATCCTTCGTCGCTGGCCTCTCGAGGCAAATCACCCCATCAGCGCGGGCCTCCCACCCGGAGCTAATGTTCCCGGAGCTTCTAAGGCCTTTCGTAATGAGGCTGGACTAGCCCTCCCTATCTCCAGCGCAGTCCTCCAGATTGATGATCGTGACCTTGAAAGTAAAAGCGTAAGTGAAGAGGACTCTCACATCACCTTCACCACCTCCCTTAAAAAAGGCTCCTACCGTCTTTCACCCCGCTTCATTCACGCTCAAGGAGAAGTCGGAGCCTACTACGTCACCGTGAAAAAACAATAAGGGGCACTCAGCCAGAATTGACTCACTTTTCACTCATCGCTCTTCATCTTCTAGCCTCGCCTCTACCCCCTGCCCCCTACCCTAATGCTAGCTTTCTCCACCTGCTGGAATAACTCACGCCACGACGATGGCGAAGACATCGTCGATGAGATCCTAGAACTCGGATTCGACACCCTAGAACTCTCGCACGGCATGACCGTAGCCAAACTCCCCGGCATCCAGCGGGCCTTCGCCGCCAATAAATTTAAATGCGTCGGCGTTCATAACTACTTCCCCTCGCCCACCGAGGTCATGATCGATGCTCCAGACGCTTATGAATTCTCCTCAGACCAGCCTAATGAGCGGAATAAAGCCTTTAAAGAAACTCTCAAAACTCTCGAAATGGCCGAGCAATTCGGAGCCTCCTACGTAGTCCTCCACATGGGCTCCGTCACCGCTATGCCCCATAAAAAATGGACCGGGCTCCTCACTAAAAAGCTCGCTGCTGGTGAGCAACTCACAGACGAATACGCCGATGACAAACTCGCCTGCGTCAAACGCCGTGAGAAAACAGGTGCGAAGCACTTTCAACGTGCCCTCGATACCCTAGAAGCACTCATCGAACCCGCTAAAAAAGCCGGAGTCATTCTCGCCGTAGAATCCCGCTCGAAATATGAGGACGTTCCTGATGAGCGCGAAATGATCATTCTCCAAGAACACTTCGCCGACTGCCCACAGATCGGCTACTGGCATGACTTCGGCCATGTCGGCCTTAAACATAATCTCGGCCTCCTAGACCACAATCAATGGCTAGCTAAAATGGCCCCCTACCTCATCGGGGCCCATCTTCATGATGTCCAGTGGCCTAAACGCGACCACCGCGTTCCCTTCACCGGAGAACTCCCTTACGATGACCTTCTCCAGCATTTTAGGCCCGAAATGCCTTTCACCTGGGAACTCTCTCCCACCCGAAAAACTGAACAAATTCTCCCAGCGGTGCAGCTTTGGAAACAAAAATACCCTGAAACTCAAGAACGAGGCTAAAAGAATCCCCATAGAATCCTTAAAATTCACTCCTAAAATCTAAAAAACCATGAAACACGAAACTCTCTGCCTCCACGGTGGTCACCACCCTGATTCTGACACGAACTCGCGTGCCGTCCCAGTTTACAAAAGCACCGCATTCACCTTTAACGATACCGAGCATGCCGCCAACCTCTTCGCCCTGAAAGAACTCGGCAATATTTACAGCCGCCTCATGAACCCCACCACAGACGTCCTAGAAAAACGTCTTTGCCTCCTAGAAGGTGCCCATGAACTCGCTGGTCTAGCCCACGCCTCTGGCACCGCTGCCATCTTTAACACCATCATCAATCTCGCCCAAGCTGGTGATAATATCGTCTCCGCTCGTAACCTCTACGGTGGCAGCTATACTCAATTTAATGATATTCTACCCGCACTCGGCATCGAGGTCCGCTTTGTCGACTCCCAAAACCCCGAAGAATTCACCAAAGCGATCGATGATAAAACCCGCGCCCTCTTCTGTGAGACCATCTCTAACCCTGCCCTAGAAATTACAGATCTCGATGCCGTGGGAGCCATCGCGAAAGAAAATGCTCTCCCTCTCATCGTGGACGCCACCTGCTCCACTCCCTACCTAACGAATCCCCTAAAACACGGTGCCGACATCGTCATCCATTCCCTTACCAAGTGGCTGGGTGGGCACGGAACCGGCCTCGGTGGTATCGTGATCGACTCGGGCCGTTTTAACTGGGCCGGCGGGAAACATCCTCTCTTTGATGAACCAGATAATTCATACCACGGTCTCCGCTGGGGCCACGATCTCCCCGCCCCCCTTGCACCACTCGCCTACATTCTAAGGATGCGCACCGTGCCCCTTCGCAATCTCGGTGCCTGCATCTCACCGGACAACTCATGGCAACTCCTGCAAGGGGTCGAGACTCTCCCCCTCCGCATGGAGCGGCATTGTCAAAATTCCCTAGCCGTCGCTAAGCACCTTAAAGCACATCCTAAAGTCGAATGGGTCCGTTTCCCTGGCCTCGAGGACGACCCTGAATATCCTAAAAACCAAAAATACCTTCGTGGTAAAGGAGGCTCAGTCGTCGTCTTTGGCATTAAGGGAGGGGCAGAAGCTGGCTCCGCTTTCATCAATCAGCTGCAACTCTTCTCCCATGTCGCTAACCTGGGTGACGCTAAATCTTTAGCAATCCACCCGGCGACCACTACTCACTCGCAACTCAGCGCAGAGCAGCAACTCGCTGGAGGAATCCGCCCAGAACTGGTCCGCCTCTCTGTGGGGATCGAACACATCGACGACATCCTCGCTGACTTAGATCAAGCACTCTCTTAAACACAGGACTCAGTCCACTTCCGCCCTCTTCTCTCCTACTAGACATCAACGAGTGAATTCTCTGAAAATCCCAGACAGATGCGGAGTCATCCTCCTGCCCGATACCGTCCTCTTCCCACATAGCGGGATGCCCCTTCATATCTTCGAGCCCCGCTACCGCCAAATGCTCCGAGACGCCATCGAAGGTGACTGCATGTTCTGTATCGGGAACCTCCTTGGGGATGACAGTAAGGACCCCGAGCGCTGTGCCGCCCCCATCGGCACCATTGGACTCATCCGCGCCTCGCGAGAATCAGCCGAAGGAACATCTAATCTCCTGCTCCACGGAATATTCCGAGTTTACTTTGAACAATGGCATCATGACAAAGCTTACCCATACGCCACCATCCGGCCAGTTCTAGATACCACTCTCACTGCACAAGAAGAGAAGGAATATCTCACTCGTCTGCGCCGCGCCGTAAATCGAGCTCTCGCCAACTTCCCCTCTGAGGTTAATGAACAGTTCAATACCACCCTTGATAAAGCAGGTGATCTCGCAAGCTGCTCAGACGTCATCGCCCAGCAGTTTATCCACACAGCGAATGATCGGCAAAAACTCCTCGAAACTGCAGAAGTCCGTGAACGCAGCGACTTCCTTCTGCGCTTTCTAAAAAATGCCAGTCCCTCCTAAAACCTAAGAAAAAAGATCCGCAAGACGGAGGGCCCTTCCTTTGAAAGCTTTAATTACCCGCTAGGCTCTGGGCCTCCTTCTGAGCATCAAGTGTCTTCTCTAAAGCGGCCTTGCTTTGCTCAGCAGCCCATCCCTTATAAGCACTCTGACTCACCACCTCCATGAGACCCGCCATATTCGCATGGTTCTCACCACAGAGCTGACCACAGACCACACTCGTCTCAAGCTTCTGAAAAGGCTTAAACCACATCGGAATATCACGCCCAGGGATTGCATCCTGCTGAATACGCATCGGAATAATCGAGTAATTATGAATCACGTCGGTTGAGGTCACCTGTAAGATCGCATTACGGTCGACAGGGATTTTTAAAACACTCGTTACGAAGTCATCGTATCCATTAGGATCATCAGGGTCGATACAAGGATCTCCGGTAGTCTTAACTAAAGTTCGGTCGATTCTGGCAAACTTCCCATCTTCTCCCGGATAGTGATATTTAAACCCGAACTGATAAGCGATCACACGCACCCGGACTGGGTCAGTTTTCTGGACTTCATCCCACTGGTCTGTGCGCTCCCACCAAAGCGGGAAAGCAAAGCCGAGGAGTAACACAGCCTCAATGATAACCACCCCGATTTCCAGATGGCTAGAAACATGATTCGTCACCCCGTGATAACTCGCCTTAGGATTTTTAGAGGCACGGAACTTCCAAAGACAAAAAAGAAAGAAAAGAGTCCATCCTACAAAGAGGAAAAACATAAACCAGTGAACAATGTCGATCAGGTGGTCAACATTCGCCCCGTGGTCAGCGTAATTCTCAGGAATGCCGAGCCATTTTGACCAATTAAGTGCAGTAAACATGGTGAAAGAAATTAAGAGTGTGAACTAGAAGCAGGAGATGAAGAGTGCGATGAAGGAGCTAGATAGTCGTCGCAATACTTCGGGTCTAAATTGGCCCCTTCCCGCTTGGCAATTTTAACCATACACCAAAAAACCCCACTAGCGAGAGGGACGATCACCATCAGCATGACAGCGATAGACCACCCAGCGGCATCCTGACCAGCATGCTTGAAAGCATTGGCACAAGTCGAACAAGCGAGAACTGAGGAAATAGAAAACATAAAAATAAGAAGATGTGTCTGTTAGACGATGATGTCTTTCGATTTACGGCGGAAGTAAATGCCATAGACAATGAGGGCTAGGGAGAAAACGAGTGTCACCACTCCAAACACCGTCATCGCTGTGCCCTCATCCTGATCATTAATAAAGAGAGCCCACACTCCAAAGCTCCCACAGAAGATGGAGGCGATGAAAATGAAAATGAGATGGAATCCTTTGATCGACATAAGTTTAGTGAGTTAATCGTGCCCGTGAACGTTCGTAGCTGCCTTCTCAGGATTATAAAAGCCGTCCGCCTTCTCTGAATTTCCA
>CALFVL010000164.1 GCA_937928425.1 uncultured Verrucomicrobiales bacterium | reverse complement strand
CCATCCTTCTGCGGTGATGTCCATCATCTTCGCGGGGGCTCCGATTGTGAACTCGATCGTGGCTTTAAAGATGCACCCGCCAGAAGGGGGAATCTCAGGCATCCCTTGGCAGTTTTTTGCCGGGATTATCCTCGCCGCTCTGGGGGCCTACATGGTGGTGAAATTTAAGCCAGATCCCCCAAGGAACAGTGCGCGAGTGAGTGACCTGCGCAGTGAGTGAATGAGTTCCCCTGTTTTTTGGAATTTTGGAAGAACACCATATCTAAAAACGAAGAGGACTTAAAGGTTCTCTAGGTAGCGTTTAGTTCTGAGCGTAGATAGGACCGACGAAACAAGGATCTGAATCCCTTTGCTAGGGTCCACTAACTTTTAAGAACCTCCGTAATATTCTCTTCTAAATCTTGAAGAGTCTCCCAATGCTGAGTGAAAATTTTATCCTTCACAATATCCCAAAGTTTTACGGGGCGGTCTTTTGGTAGTTCGAGAGTTTTCAATTTCTTGGCAAGAGTTTCCCGAAATTCTTTGACCTTCGCTTCATCTTTTTTGGTGTGACTGGGACGGGGCACTTTCAAGCGCCCTCCGAGCTTTCCCAAGTGACAATGGACTCCCTTTTACGCTCAGATCGACTTGATGCTCTTCGGCGAGCCATTTTTGAAACTGCTTGGCAGTCCAAAATTTACCTAAGCCCAGCATCTCGGTCATGGCCTCTCGAACCTCAGGTTTCATGGGGTTTTTACGACGACCCCCATTCCCGTGAACTCATAGTCCCGCGATTCCTTTCTCTCGAAAGAGTTTTGCCCATGCTTGGACTCGGGAGCGGGACCGTCCTACAATCTCCGCTTTGCTCCGGTTGTGTCAGAAATTCCGGGCACTTGATTTAAGATTGTTGGGGTTTCTATCGGAGTTTTTCGCGGTGCCAGGCTAGGCAGGTTTTTTCGGGGAGGTTTTTTTCAGGGAGGGTTAGGGGAGTGCCTTCTTTTTGGAGGAAGGCTCGGGTGAGTTCGGTGTTGGATTTGGCGGTTTTGAGGTGCTGGCTGACGATTAGACGGAGGTCCTCCAAGGAGGTAAATTTGCCGACTTCATCGATGCCCATACCGAACTCTTCGACTACATCGAGAGCTACTACAATCATCACTGGAAACACTCCTCAATTGGCTATAAAACTCCGGTCCAATTCGAAAATCTCTACTACAAAAACTAACCCAAAAGTGGTCCAGAAAACCCTTGCACCTCAAGAAATGGGTGGTTCTATGGGTCAGCTCTTCCCAGTTCATCGATATCGGCCAAGTCTTGAGGGCGTGAGGCGATTTTTTTAGCGATGATGAGTTCGTCTTTTCCGAGAAAATAAACAGGGATATCACCGACCTTCCCCACTGATTTTGCCGTCCATGCATCTTCGAATGAGTATGGACAGGGCAATGAGGTCAGAAAATCAATCTGGCTGGGTGAAACACCAATTACGTATTGTAATCCTTCATTTTCGAAGTCCTCGCGAGTGACTCCGACCAGCGGGACTCCAAAGCGATGAAAAGCACGCATGATTTTAGCAGCATTCTCAATAGAGGGCCGAATCCAGAGATCGATATCCTTGGTGTAGCGAGGTTGCGAGTAATGCATTACCGCGTAGGCGCCCACCACAAGATACTCAACTTCTTCTTCTGCGAATATGCGTAACAGATCTTTGAAGTCTGAGTTCATCTGGTTTCATTTCTTTCATGCCCACCCAATAATCATGGACAAGCTCCCAAGCGGCTTGAAGACGAGCCTCACAACCAAGATCCTGCCACTGGGCAATGCGGTAGGCACGTACTTCGTCAAAAGAGTTCAGCTTCGCTACCGGCCAATGGGAGCGGTCAGTTTCTGGAGCTGGAAGGGGATCGGGCATATCTCTAGGTCGTGTGGACAAATTGCTTCACGCCGCGATTAGCGGGGGAGAAGGATTACTAAATTGGGCTGTGAGCTCAGAGAAAGCAGCTTTTCGGTTCATTCTCCGCCTGGCTTCGTTGGCAACCGGTTTGTTGATGTCTATCAACGCACCACTTGCCGCCTTGTCAGTCAAAAAATGAGTTCTCATCGCAACGTAAATCAATTTGTGCACAAGACCTAGGAAGAGTATGCCCCCTGAGGCGTTTTTATGCAATGGCAGGAAATTTGAAAGCCGGAGTCTCTTTTCTTAACACCACCAACTCAAGCTGGTTGAGTCTGAGCAATGAGGGAGGTGAGTTCGGCGTTGGGTTTGGCGGCTTTGAGATGAGGGCTAATGGCCAGGGAAGACTGGTATGGGTTAAATCGATGAGGGTGATGTTTATCGTGTAAATATCGAGTAACATGCTAACTGTTAGACAATAGTGTTGGTTGGTTGGTTGGTTGGTTGGTTGGTTGGTTGGTTGGAAGAGGTTAGAGGATGTTGGAGGATGTTGGAGGATGTTGGAGGATGTTGGAGGATGGAAAGGATTATGTGGAGATTACTTAGATTGATTGAGTAGATGAATATTTATGAAGTATCGAATAACTTTCTAACTGTTAGATAGTAATAGTGTTTGTTGTGTTGTGTGGTTTGTGTCGGGGGTT
>CALFVL010000163.1 GCA_937928425.1 uncultured Verrucomicrobiales bacterium | reverse complement strand
ACGACAGAAGTGGATCGACCAGAGCCAGAGTGTGAACCTCTTCCTCGCCAAACCTGACATGAAGTCCCTCAGTCATATGTATCGCCATGCTTGGCACACTGGCCTTAAAACCACCTACTACCTCCGTGCTAGACAAGCTAGCGACATCGAGAAATCCACTCTCCCATCTGCTGAAAAGAAGAGCTTCACCCCTGAGCAGGCCGCAGCCTGCTCGATCGAAGCCATGATGAACGGTGGAGAGTGCGAAGCCTGCCAATAACCCTCCTCCTCCCCCCCTATCACTATCCCGTAGCAGAGGCTCTCAGCCTCTGACCAGATTTAGGTAGTTAGATGATCCAGAAGTGAGGTAGATTCATAGCAGAGGCTCTCAGCCTCTGACCAGATTGAAGTAGATAGATGATTCAGAAGTGAGACAGATTCGTAGCAGAGGCTCTTAGCCTCTGATCCCATCAAGGACCCAAAGCTGAACCAGCCGGCGCATCTGATCGCTCTCCTAACCAAGGCCCGGCTCACAAACTAAACTGCAAAACCAGAATGCAGTATCGCCATCTTCTCGCAAAGCGAGCCTCATAGACAAAAGGGGAGGGGAGAGTGGACCCAGAATAGAACAGCTAAGCTCCTCCCCCTTAGGTAGATCGCCCTTGCACCACTCCTACACCGAAAATACGGAACCAAGATCATCCCTCCAATAATTTAAAAACCCATCCTAGAGCTAGGATCAGTATTTAAATGAGCACCACCAGATTTAAGGGCACATCATCTCCGTCATTCCTCTTCCAGTCAGAGTCCCCCCCGCCTAACGACACCCGCCTCCTTATTCGAGACCCCTACCAGAGAGAAGCATTGTTCGATTTTCTGAGAGATACCCCTTCTCACCGCTCCTTTGCTATGGCACTCTCTTATAGTGAGTAATAATCATGAAAATACCCCCTCCGAATTTTCCTCAGAACCTCCTAAACTAAAACTCCTTGATCAGCTCCGCCAAGCCACTCGGCTCAAGCACTACTCCATTCACACCGAAGACGGCTACGTCAGGTGGGTCCGCCGCTTCATCCTCTTCCATAAAAAGCGGCACCCTGCGGAGATGGCCGGCCCCGAAATTCGCGACTTCTTAAACCACCTAGCGATCGAGAAACAACTTGCCGCCTCCACCCAGAACCAAGCCCTCGCCTCCATCCTCTTCCTCTACCAACACGTCCTCATGAAGCCCCTCGGCTACATAGAAGGTATCGTTCGCGCTAAAAGCACTCGTCGCCTCCCCGTCGTCCTCTCCCAAAAAGAAGTTTTTAAAATCCTCAGCTGCATGCCGCCTCTCCTTAAAATGCAGTGCTCCCTTCTTTACGGTTGTGGTCTACGTCTCATGGAAGTCCTGCGTCTCAGAGTCATGGACCTAGACCTAGAGCAGGACAAGCTTACCGTTAGAGATGGGAAAGGCCGTAAAGATCGCATCCTCCCCATCCCATCTTCACTAAAACCTGAACTTAGCGCTCACCTCACCCTCCTACACTCCCGCTGGAAAAAACAAATCGCAGAAGGATGCCCCGGAGTCAGTATTCCTGAACGTGATGCCAACCTACCCTCAGAATCTTCTCAGGACTGGGCTTACTACTACCTCTTTCCCTCTAATAAAGTCTCCACCTGCCCCCGCCGTAAGCTTGAAAGAAGGCACCACCTTCATAAAGCCACCGTCCAGCGTGGTTTTAAAGCAGCCTTAGAATGTTCCGGGATCTTAAAAAAAGCCAGCTGCCACACCCTACGCCACTCCTATGCCACACACCTACACTCATCAGGCACAGATATCCTCCTTCTCCAAAAACTCCTTGGCCATTCAGACGTTTCCACCACCATGCTATACACTCACCTAAGCGTAGATTCCACTCAGCAGATCCCCAGTCCCCTTGATACTTAGGCGCATTTCCAAACTTCTCAGACTGCCGGAAAGTAAACAAAATCAAATTATTTTAAAAAATATCCAAAAAAAGTTTGACGGTCAGGAATCCTTAAGATAGTTTGCAAACAGATCGGGGCGCGAGTGCGTTCAGTTCTGGGACCTCAGTAGTTAAATTTGACCAAGCAGGTTCACCCTAAAAAAAAATACATGCTCGCTGAATTTGAATTTCAAAAAAAATCCAAATTCAAAAAGCATAAAAAATGTAGCTGTAATTATTTATTGGTGCGCGAAAGCGATTCAATTAATGTTATAGGCACTTCAATGGCTTGGTGATGGGCCATCCCGCTTGGGTAAACCATGACCACAACCCTAATTATATTATGAAAAATACAATTATCGCTCTCGCAGCTTCGGCCATCGCACTTGGTTCTGTGAATGCTCAGAATTTGATTAACTGGAATTTTAATGCTGGAGACACAGTGGCTACAGCAGTCTTATCAGACGGATCTACAGCAACAGCGACTTTAACTGGAGGAGCTGCGTTTGATGGCACTCCTACTAGTCTTTTGAGAACTAATGATTTCGGAAATGATTTTTTTGGAGGAAATCCCACAGGAGGATCACTATTCTTTCGGAATGTTGCCGGATCATCGCTTACTGTTTCATTTTCAGTAGGAAATTTGGGTGATATTTTATATTCAAATATTGGTAGCCCTGCTGATGACCCAAATGGTCCTTTTGATCCAGTTACGACCACTCTTAGTGGTGTGTCAATTATTGGAACAGTTTTGAATGATTCAACTTTTGATATTTCAAGCGGTAACCTCGTTTCGCAAGGGCCAACATCTTTTAGCCAAGGAGATCCAGTTCAAGGAGCGGGGATTTTGACTGCAGAAGGTCGTTATAATAGCTTCACTTTTTCTGACTTTCAGGGTGGACTACAAAATGAACTTTTTGGATTTGCGGTTGTTGATTCACCAGTCCCTGAGCCATCAAGCGCATTGCTTCTTGGCCTCGGAGCTTTCGGACTTCTTGGACGTCGTAAGCGCTAGTCTTATCCTTTAGACATAGCCTTTCTTCAACCCGTTCTGTTCGCAGAACGGGTTTTATTTGTTTAAGTATATCTAAAAAGAAATTGGCTTAAAGTCCTCTGGATTATCAATCGTCACAATCCCATCTGTACTTTTAAGAACATAGAGGCCTTTATTCCTTGCGTAAGTATCGGACTCAGAATTGAACTTAAGCGCTGCTACTGCACCATATAATTTCTTAGTTCCATTCTGATACTCGGGGCGGAGTTCCTTTAGCTTCGCAAGTCGCTTTAGATGTTGATCGATATGTTTCGGCAAACACGTTGTTTTCACTTCAACCGCAACATCCTCTCCACCATTGACTAAGAAGACGTCAACTTCAGCGACTTTTTTTCCATTGTCATCAAACCACTCCTGACCAGCACTAGCGCGATTCACTGTGATGCCACGAGACCGAAATAAGCTCACACACCCAGGATGCACCAATGCTTCAATGAGCTTCCCCCACTGCACCGTAAACAAAGAACTCAATTCTTTGATCCTCTGATCCGTAGCCTTCATCTGGCGGTCAGTTTCAGCCTGAGAATCCCTTAAGTCCCTAATAGACTTAGCATTTTCAGCAATAATAGCCTGTAACTCAGCGGTGCTCATCGCTCTACAGTATCCTACAGCATCACAAAGTCAACGGGCTACGCTTTTTTGAAACGCGGTCATGATTTTCAGAAATAGCACTCCGCATCACGCTGCCAAGGGCTTAGCCAGTGTCGATGTTCGGATGACGTCTTAGAAAAACGGGTCACAAAGAATGTTCGCTCCTTCATCCGGCAAGCGGGGAGGATCATTCTTTGTGCCCCTGCCGATGAGCTTCGTGCCGTCAAGGCTTGCGCTGAACTCGTTCCACCTGCCGACAAAATTGTGGAGCGCTGCGCCAAGAAAATGCTCCCATCATCCCGCAAGCGGGGGAGCATTTTCTTGGCTCCGCTGCGAAGTCACATCGTGAGTGATAGGGTTGTCACCGCGACGACGTCGCAGGGCCATTCCACCGAGTGCTATAACTAACTCACAGTCGACACGTCCCTTCGACGTGCCCATGCGAAGTGGGTTTGATTAGTTTTTCGTTCCTCAAAAAGGAGTCGGAGAGGGGGAG
>CALFVL010000162.1 GCA_937928425.1 uncultured Verrucomicrobiales bacterium | reverse complement strand
CGATTAATCAACTCCCCTATCGCTTTAATAGTGGAAGTTCTCTCGTCTTTGTCTCAGAAGAAAATCTCTCAACTATCTGGATGCGAAATGCACTCTTTGCTCATGACCAACTTCGTCAACGGGTCGCTTGGGCACTAAATCAACGTTTTGTCACAGGCCGCCACTTAAGCGGAACCTCACGCCCCCGGAGTAGAGCTTATGATATTTTATTAGAAAACGCCTTCGGTAACTATCGTGATATTCTCCTAGAAATGACTCTTAACCCCAATATGGGAGGTTTCCTTTCTAGCCTTAACAATAGCCCAGCGGATCCTGCAAATAATCAATTCCCTGATGAGAACTATGCTCGCGAAGTCATGCAGCTCTTCAGCATCGGACTTTTCGAGCTTAACTTAGACGGCACTCGTAAGCTCGATAGCAACGGACAGCCCATTCCAACTTACGACAACCGTGACATTACCCAACTTGCACGTGTTTTTACCGGTCTTCAGATAGGCCCACTCCCTCTAGGACGTAGGCCCGTCAGTACTGCTGACGGAGCATCAATCGGCCGCATGATCATCTCTGAAGCTCTCCATGACGACGGCACAGGAGTTCTCGCTGAGTTTTACGGGAATGGAGGAAGAAAAGTCTTTCTTGGGCAATCTCTCCCAGCCTTCCCTGATGAGCCCGGACGCACCGGTATGGACGATATTGAAGACACCATTGACATCTTGTTCAACCACCCAAATTGCGCCCCCTTTACTAGCCATTTTCTTATTCAACACCTCGTCACATCAAACCCGAGCCCAGCTTATGTCGAAAGAGTCTCACGCGTATTTGAAGATGACGGGAATGGAGTTCGCGGGAATCTAGCTGCCGTAATTAGAGCCATCTTACTCGACTCAGAAGCCCGGTCGTTACCACGCAGAAACCAAGCAGACCACGGGCGCCTCAAAGCCCCCATGCTCCGCCTAACTTCACTCGCGAGAGCCACAGGAATGGGAGAAGAAATTCCTTTCCGGGACGACCTCACAGGCATTCACTTTTGGGCACTCACAACCAGAGGGAGACCACACGAATTTTTTGGAGCCTTTGAGCAATACCCATTCTTGCAACAATCTGTCTTCAGTTTCTACGAGCCAGGTTATTCTCACCCTGGACTCGTCGAGGAAAATGATCTCCTCAGTCCTGAATTTCAGATCTTAAACTCTGTCACCGCTGTTGGCCTACCGAACCGGTTCTGGATTGCCTTAACCGATCAACTCCACACCGTTCGCCCTCGGTTTACGCCTACTAGCAGACCAACTTTCCGTCACTTCCTCCCA
This sequence comes from uncultured Verrucomicrobiales bacterium, assembly GCA_937928425.1. Classification (GTDB taxonomy): domain Bacteria; phylum Verrucomicrobiota; class Verrucomicrobiia; order Verrucomicrobiales; family Akkermansiaceae; genus SW10. Next base: position 36,326 of record CALFVL010000162.1, on the reverse strand, counting down.
CTCGCAGACGATATCTCCCGCCTTCTTGATGAAGTAAACCTCATCTTCTGTCACGGAACAATGTCTGCAGACACTCGGAGTCAAATCAACGCCGCGCTGGAATCCATCCCCTCAGGAGCTACTCAAAACACCTCCCGAGTTCAATTGGCAATCTACCTTGCTGTCACACATCCAGATGGAGCTTTCCTACGCTAAGCCTACGCAAAATCCCACACATAACACCTGAATCTATGCACACTCGTCGTAACTTTCTCTCTAATCTTCCAGGTCTTGGCCTCGGCACTCTCGGAGTCACCAACACCCTCCTAAACCTAAAAATGATCAATAATGCAGTCGCTGCTGATGCACCTGACTCAGACGACTATCGCGCGATTGTTTGTGTCTTTCAAGGTGGGGGTAATGACTCATTTAATACCCTGATCCCTACCTCAGCATCAGAGTATCAAAATTACCAAAATCTACGCTCTAACATTGCACTCCCCCTCACCGGAACTATCCCCACACCTGGGACAGGAGCCCCTATTTCCGCGGTGCTCCCAATAAATGTGACAAACACGCCTGGACGGACCTTTGCTGTGAATAGCGCAATGCCGAGATTACGTGATATCTTTAACTCTGGTGATGCAGCATTCCTAGCCAATGTAGGAACACTGGTAGAGCCCGCCACCCCACAACAGGTCCGGAGCCAAACCGTCAGAGTCCCTAGAGCTCTCGGTTCCCATAATGACCAATCAACGACCTGGCAAACCGGCTTCCCAGAAAATGTGGGATCTACCGGCTGGGCTGGTCGCCTTGCCGATCGAGTGATGGCCAATAACATCTCAAACAGACTCTCGATGAACATCTCCCTTGCCGGGAACCAAATCATGCTGACCGGAGGATCAGCCTTCGGATACACGATCCAAGGCGACGGAGCAGAAATCCTAGGTGGGACCCAAAACCTTTCTGGGCTGAATCAGACCAGAGTAAACACCGCAAGATCATTGATCCAACAAGAACAAAGCCACATCCTAAGAAGTGCATTCGCACAGGAATCAATGCGGGCTTTTGACAGCGCCGAAGCTTTTGCAAATGCCTTCAATGAGACAAATGAGCCCAATAACTTCCGTGACAATATGCTATCTAGGCAACTCCGTGCAGTTTCTCGGACCATCGCCGCTCGCGAGACCCTCGGCCACCGGAGGCAGATTTTCTTCGTTCAACACCCCCGTTATGATGCGCACACGAATTTACTTATGGATCACCAAGAACGTCTCTCTGAGCTAGATAATAGCCTCTCTGAATTCTGGAATGAACTAGGGACTCTCGGCCTTCGTGATCAAGTCACCACCTTCACCTGCTCCGAGTTCTCTCGTACTATTCGCTCAAATGGCCTAGGAACTGATCACGCTTGGGGGGGGAATATGATTATGATGGGCGGCTCCGTTAACGGAGGTGCCATCTACGGTGAATTCCCGGACGAAGGCCAGTTTGCACTTGGAAGTGGCCTTGATGCAGGGACAAATGGTCGCTTCGTCCCCACCACATCGGTGGACGAATACTTCGCAGAACTCGCCTTATGGTTAGGCCTACCAGGCTCAGAACTTGAGAACGTCTTCCCTAACCTATCCAACTTTTACACCCATAGCCCAGGGGGCTGTCCGATCGGCTTCCTGGCCTAAAATCAGGCCTCCTCGTTTCTACCTTTTCATATGGGTAATTTTAGAAAAGCCATATGGCTCCTCGCTCTCATCATCATTGGCTGTGGGATATTTTTTTTGAACTCTCGCCCAGAAAAAAGTGACAAGTTTCTGCCACCCGAACTGCCACAAAGTCACTCAAATTCCGTCGAAAATAAGAAGATCTCCCAAAAAAGCACTCAGGCTAAAAAGCCGCCTCCTCCCCATCAAACTAGAAAGGAAAAACAGTCACCCCTCTCTCAGACAGAAGTCTTTCTAGCAGAGTATGGTAACCCACAGAGCCCTCCACACCTCGACCTCTCCTATCTGAACTCCGTATTACACATCTTCAACACGCACCTAAAAGGGAAGACTCTCCTCCCAACCGATAGTAATCAAAGTATTTCAAAGGCGCTGCTCGGAAAAAATGTCCTAAATCTTCAATTTATCCCACCCGATTTTAAGTATCTAAATCAGGATAAAGAATTAGTTGATCGATGGGGCACGCCTCTGAACTTCCACTTTATTGAAATCGACAACCCCGAAATCCGGTCAGCAGGAGAAGACAAGGTTTTCTGGACCAATGATGACCTCCTTTTGAGTAATTAGCATGAGCCTAAGCACTCAGAGTGAGCTCTTCTCTTAGTGCATTTCTCCTCAGTTTTCGCGAATTTTTCGAGCCCTACCCTAGAATTTATCCCTACTCAATCTTCATTTCTCTTGCCCTACCCTGAGCCCTTGCTCTTAAATGTTTCGGTAAAAAATTATGAAGAATTTTCAGTTTACCAAACTCGCAGTCTTGGCAAGTTGCACCTTGTTCACATCATCCATCGCTTCTGGTCAGCTCAGAGTTGACTTCTCATTAACCGGGGCGACCCCGGAGCCTGGTTTCGAAGGCTACTTTGCTGACCATGAGGTTAATGCAACATTTATCACACAGAGCTACACTGCATTCGGAGCCACCGTAAGCATCACTCCATTTTGGGGTGATGATGATCCCACTCTCACAGTCCCGATTAATGGAACTCCTGGAAATGTTCTTACAGGAGAACGCACGTCAAAACAACTCATCGTCCGAACAAACGACTCGCCTAGCCCAGCTCTCTATCAGGACTGGATCGGAACTGACACTCGTGGAGGCACTCGCCGCCCAGGCAATCCACTTAGACTCGTCCTTTCAGGCCTCCCAGCAGGATCTTATCTCTTCCGCTCTCATCACCACGATCCAGGCGGCCAGACCGGCCTCATTGATATCACGGTAGGCGACCAAGCTTCCGTGGAATTTGACCAAAGCGGAGAGGGCGGCCTTACTGCTACTCCTGCAATTTTCGAAGGACAATTCACCACTAATGGAGCCACGGATGTCGAGTTGGTTTACAGCAACCGCGCTGCTTCTGAAGGCCGTAACCAAGGCTCAAACGACTTCACCATGATCAACGCGATCGAGATCTTCGTAGATCCCGATTCTGAACCTCTCCGTGAAATCAATATCACTTCTTCAGAGTTAAATGAATCTGGCGATTTAAGCATAAGCTACACAGGCCTTCCTCTGACTGAATATCAAATCGCCATGTCCTTAAGCTTAGACAATGATTTCGCCCGTTTTCCCTTACGGAATAACACTGATGACGCCGGAAATGGCTCCTTCTTCCTCCCTGCTGCCTTCTTACCGGGGGACAAGGCCTTCTTTAGAGTCGAGCAAGCAAATCCCTAAATAATCGGGCCTAGAATTCTTAAAGACAAAACCTCCATCCTTCACCGGATAGAGGTTTTTTTAGGTTGGTTTAAAAAACGATCACTCAGGGAGTTCCGCGACTGGAAGCTGGCCTACTTCTTCACGATAAATCTCGGCGAGCGGCGTGCTGAGGTATCGCTCGGTGGAGGAGCAGGCAATCGTTATAATACGCTTCCCTTTAAACTCATCGCGGGCAGCGATTTTCAGAGCGGAAGCAACATTCGCACCGGTTGAGATACCCGCGGGCAGCCCTTCTAGCTGGGTAAGTTGCTGAGCCATTTCGAATGCCTCCTCATTCGTAACCGTGATCACCTCATCAATAATTGCGGTATTCAGATTACCCGGAATAAATCCAGCGCCGATCCCTTGGATCTTGTGAGGCCCTGGAGCTCCTCCGCTTATTACGGGGCTATCTTTCGGCTCTACGGCGATCACCTTGAAGTCTGGGTTCAGGGATTTGATGACCTCACCCACTCCTGTAATCGTCCCACCTGTTCCCACTCCAGTCACGAGTGCCGCAACCTCTCCATCCGTATCTCGCCAAATCTCTAGCGCGGTGGTATCGCGGTGGATCTGTGGGTTCGCAGGGTTATCAAACTGGCTTGGACCAAAAGAATTTTCCGTCTCACTGAGAATCTGTTTCGCTTTAGCGATAGCTCCTCCCATGCCTCGCGATCCAGGAGTCAGGACGATTTCAGCGCCGAGACTACGCAAAAGAATACGCCGCTCAATCGACATCGTCTCAGGCATCGTCAAGATACACTTATAACCTTTAGCCCGTGCCACAAAGGCTAAGGCTATCCCAGTATTACCTGAGGTAGCCTCGACGATCGTCCCACCTGCTTTGAGCTCTCCACTTTCCTCAGCGGCCTCGATCATGGCCTTACCAATGCGATCTTTAACGCTGAAGAGCGGATTAAAAAACTCGGCCTTTACGAGAACCTCACAATCGAGGCCTTCTGTCACCCTATTCAGTTTAATGAGAGGGGTATTGCCGACGGTATTGACGATATTTGAAGCAATGCTCATAAAAATACGGTTTATTGTTAGATCTGGAAGTCACTCTGGCCAGACTCCTCGTGGAGTCCACACTCATATTTCTGCCCAGCAAACCGTGTATCTTCAGCGCTCTCTCCCTCTTGAGGTTTTCGTGTAGAATGCCAGTCTCCCATAGTGACATAGCCCTCAGCTTCAAGTGGGTGTCTAGGGAGAGCATGATCATGAAAGTAGGAGGCCAGCTGTGGCTCAGCCCAGTCCAGAATAGGATAAACTTTTATGGTGGAACTCTGCTGCTCGGCAAAAGAGCGGTCTGCACGAGTCTGTGACTGGCTCCGGCGTAATCCACTCATCCATACCTTCGCACCGATCTCACTAAGCGCTCGGTTCATTGGTTCTATCTTATTCAAAAGAGCATATCTTTGGTTTCCCTCAGCTCCTTCTTCCCACAGTCTTCCATAAAGAGCCTCCTGCCGCGCTGCTGAAATCGCGGGGTTATAGATCCTAATATCAAGTCCCCACTTATCAATAAAGCTCTGAGCGAACTGATAAGTCTCTGCGAAGCAATAACCTGTATCTACGAAGATGATCGGAGTCTCTGGCGCATGCTCCCTAATTAAGTGAAGCATCGCTGAGGCCTGTAGCCCAAAGCTCGTGCTAGCGACAAGCTCACCACCGTAAAGCTCCCTCAGCTGAAGGAGACGTTCATGGGCTTTCAGTGGCTCCAGAAGATCAGACAGCTCTCGTGCGGTGAGCTCTCCGGAAAACTTAGTCCCCTTTTTTACAGGACCGTGTTTCATGCAGAAGTGTGTTCTTTATGAACTTCACTACCATGAGTCACCTCATGAATGATTCCCTTGCGAATGACAAAGTCTCCAAACCTCTCTCCCTCTTGACGCTCGGTCGCATATTGTCCTAGGACAGGGCGGAGCAGTCCAGCGATCTCTTCGCCCTTTACGCTACGCTGCCAAATCCCACCAATCCGGTTCCCTACGAAACCTCCCCCTAAGTGGATGTTATACTTCCCAGGAGCGCGGCCTACGAAGGCAATTTCGGCGATGTATGGACGCGCACATCCATTCGGACAGCCTGTCATACGCACGGTAATGGCGTCTTGAGTCAAGCCTACCTCGTCCAAGATTTCCTCAATCTCAGTGATGAGAGTAGGCAAATAGCGCTCACTTTCCGCAAGTGAAAGTCCACAAGTGGGAAGCGCTACGCAGGCCATCGAGTTAAGGCGCATCGCCGAACGGTTCTGCTTAGCAGCAATCCCGTATTTTTCCATTAACTGATCGATCCCCGCCTTATCTTCAGCAGCTACTCCTGCGATAATAACATTCTGGTTACTACTCAGGCGCATATCGCCCTTATGGATCCTCGCAATTTCCCGTAAACCCGTGCGGAGCTGATAATCGGCGGTATCTAGCACGCGGCCATTCTCGATATAAATCGTAAGCTGGCTTTTCCCATCCTCCGTCTCAGTCCATCCATAAGTGTCACCATTACTATCAAAAGTGAAGTCACGCGCTGCGGCGATTTCATAACCTAAGCGGCTTTCAATCTCACCCTTGAACCACTCGATGCCACGATCATCAATCGTATACTTCATCCGCGCATGCTTCCGCTCTGTGCGGTCGCCAAAGTCACGCTGAATCTTCACTACTTCCTCAGCGACTTCTACCGCCTTCTCCACAGGAATAAACCCGAGGACATCTGCAATACGAGGGAAAGTCTTTTCCTGCCCATGATGCATTCCCATTCCGCCACCTACGGTGACGTTAAAGCCGACTAACTTGCCACCTTCTTCAATCGCAATAAATCCGAGGCACTGCGAATAAATATCCACGTCATTGCTCGGTGGGATCGCCATGCAAATTTTGAATTTCCGTGGCAGATACGTTTTCCCATAAATTGGCTCAGTCTCCTCTTCAGAACTCTGCACCTTCTCCCCATCGAGCCAAATTTCATGATAAGCCCCTGTCGCCGGTGTCAGGTGATCACTAATCGCCTGCGCCACTCTCAGAGTCTCAGCATGGGTCGTTGAAAGAGCGGGATTCGGATTACACATGACATTCCGGTTCACATCTCCACATGCCGCGATCGTATCCATCGCGCTCTCATTAATTTCCTTAATCGTCTGCTTAAGGTTCTTTTTGATAATTCCGTGCAGTTGGTAAGCTTGTCGCGTCGTCAACTTGAAGTTCTCATTTCCGTAAGCACTCGCCATCCGGTCCATCTCTAGCCACTGTGCTGTCGTAGACACACCACCAGGCACTCGCACTCGGATCATAAAGCTAAAGGCCTTTTCCAGCTTAGCGCGCTTCCGCTCTATTCTCACATCACGGTCGTCTTGTTGGTAAGTTCCGTGGAATTTAAGGAGTTGCTCATCGTCTTTAGAAACTGCCCCCGTAGACTCATCTGCTAAACCTTCTGCGATCGTTCCACGGAGATAGTTACTATCGATCTTAATATATTCGTTTTTTGAGAGTTTGACGTCAGACATTTTAGTTGAAGCGGTGCTTGCTTTTTAAAAGATGAGTTATTTTATGATCTTTATCATGATAACCCGCTGCGGAAAGCTCGCCCGAAATGCTCAGTGATGCAAATAAAAAAGTCGAGAAAGCCCGAAAACACCTTAAAATCAACGACCTCTATTCACCCCCTCATGAACCCTAAGCTAAGCCACTTTTTTCTCTTCCTCACCTCGGTTCTCCTCTGCTCTTGTATCGAGGGCGAGGAGGAAATCTGGATCCAGCCCGATGCATCTGGTCGCTTACGAATCCATTACGAGCTTCCACAAATCGCCCTCCTTCAGCTCCCTAAGCCAGAAGAAGTGGTGCAGTCTTTACATAAAATTGATCAATCTGAAAACAGCCTCCAAATCACCGCCCTCTCTTTTGAGAAGAAAAAGGGTAAAATCGTCTTCCATCTTGAGGCTGCTTTCAAAGACGCCCGTAAACTCACCGAGCTTCCTGAACGCTATAAGGACATTTTCATCACCGACACCTCAGTAAATCCTCAGAAAATAGAGCATATCTCAGGTAAAATCGACTTCAAACTTGAGGGACTCACTCCCACCTTCTTCCGCTCCATCGACCTCAGCGAGCTCTTTCCAGCCATCCTAAAAAAGTTCCCGAAACGGCTCGGCGCCTCCAATTTCAAATACACCATTCACCTCCCTGCAAAGGTTAAAGAAAGCAATGCTCACTCCATCAGCGAAGACGGAAAGACCCTCCAGTGGACCTTCTTTTTACAAGAGCAGCTTACAGACCCCATCGAAATGGCTTTCACTACCGAACTCCCCCTACCGTGGTGGCTTTGGCCCCTTCTCGGCCTGCTCAGCTTCACCCTCATTCGCCTCATCTGGAGAAAATCCATCCCTGCTAAAACCCCGTAACTGCCGCACGGCTCATGAGGTTCACCTCTTTACAGAGCTTGCTACAATAACGCCCTAGCGTGTTTTCACAATTTTCACAAAGAAGGAACTGCGCATTACAAGGCATCCATCCGCAATTCCGGTAACGGATGCTAAGACAGCCACAGCCACGGCAGGTCGAGATAAGCTTAGCTCCCTCAGTCCGGTTCACCGGCACACTTAAGCGCTCGTCAAACACATAGCACTCACCCTCATAAGCCTCCCCTTTTACCTCCTCATCTTTCCCATAGGTGACGATGCCACCATCAAGCTGGTAAACCTCCTTAAATCCTTCATTGAGTAAAAAACCACTAAACTTCTCACAGCGGATTCCGCCCGTGCAATAAGTTAAAATCTTCTTCCCCTCCAACTCCTCACGGTGATCCCGCACCCACTTTGGTAAATCTCGAAAACTCGGAACATCTGGTAAAATCGCACCCTCAAAACGCCCGATCTCCCACTCATAATCATTCCTAGCATCTAGAATCACCACATTTTCCTCCTTCATCGCCTCTCGCCACTGCGCCGGCTTTAAATGAGTCGCCGTGAGATCCGCTGGATGAAAATCCTCCTCTCCTAAGTCCAAACTCACCACCTCCTCGCGCACTTTAATCGAGAGCTTCGGAAAAACATGCCCTTGCTCCGGATCGACTTTCCAAGCAATTTCCTTGGTCAAAGGATCGGCGTCTAAAATCGCTCGATACTCTTTACAATTTTCCACCGTCCCCGAGAGCGTCCCATTGATCCCCTCCTGAGCGATTAAAATCCGCCCCTTTAAGCCCAAACGGGCACATAATCGCTGATGCTCCCTCGCATAAACCTCGGGGTCAGGAAGCCGGACATATTTATAGTAGAGTAGGACCTCGTAGGGAGCGCTCATCGTTGCCCCATCCTTTTGACAAAAATCCCAACTCACATCCAGCTTTCACGCGCTTCTTTTTTCCCACCGAGCAAACGCAATTGTCAGATGACGTGCGCTTGCCAAAGGAAATCAAGAATGTAACTTCCGCTGAGGGTCCTAAGAAGGCGACTTAGACAGAAATCTTGTCAAAAGACTCTCCCTCTCTCAACCCACCTCGAACATCCATCTTTCATACTCACTCTCTTCTCACCCACGACGACAATGTCCATAGATCATCAGTCCCAGCCCTTCGCCGAGTCACCGTTTCCCGCCGCCCCCACATCAGAATACCCCATCCCAGAAAAGAAGACCCCCCCTCAACCCAAGAAAATTAACCACCGGCTTGTCCACTACCTCGGCACCCTAGCTCCTCTCTCCTCACCCTCCCCGAGTGCCCCCCCAGTGAGCGATCACTCACCGAAACCTACGCAAGCGCCTACCCCTTCTGACCCCTCCGAATATCCCACAAAGTCAGAACTATCCAGCCTCGCCCCCCCTCTGGTCGACGAAAACCCAGCCAGCACTCACGCCGAAGCCTCCCCCTCAGAAGCTCCCTCAGATCGCTCTGCGGTCAAAGACACCCCTTCCGTGGATCACAAACGCACTCTCCCAGAAGATGACGTAGCAGCTGTCAACCAACTCGGAGAAAAGTTCCTAGCCCTAAAAAACGAACTTGCGAAAGTCATCATCGGTCAGGACCAAGTGATCGAGCAACTCGCTATCTGCCTCTTCGCACGCGGTCACGGCCTCCTCATGGGGGTTCCCGGCCTAGCTAAAACCCTCCTCGTCTCCTCCATCGCCGAGACCATGGACTTAGGTTTTAACCGGATCCAATTCACCCCGGATCTCATGCCCGCAGACATCTCCGGCACTGATATCATTCAGGAATCAGACTCCGGTCGCCGCGAATTCCAGTTTATCAAAGGCCCCATCTTCTCCCATATCGTCCTTGCAGATGAGATCAACCGCGCCCCCGCTAAAACTCAATCTGCCATGCTCGAGGCCATGCAAGAACGCTCCGTCACCGTCCTCGGCCGCAGCTACCAGCTCGACGCACCCTTCTTCGTCCTTGCCACTCAGAACCCCGTAGAGCAAGAAGGCACCTACCCCCTCCCTGAAGCCCAGCTCGACCGCTTCATGTTCCTCATCGAAGTCGACTACCCCAGTGCTGACGAGGAAAAACGCATCGCCCGCGAGACCACCGGCGCCGAGAGGCCACGCCTCGAGGCCCTCCTAAACGGATCAGAAATCATCCAGTTCCAGAGCCTCGTCCGCCGCATTCCCGTCCCAGATCACATCTACGACTACGCCGTAGAAATCGTCCGCCGCACTCGCCCCGATAGCGAGGACGCACCTGAGTGGATTAAAGAATACGTCGCCTGGGGAGCTGGACCTCGCGCCGTCCAGTATCTCATCTTAGGAGCTAAGGCTCGTGCCGCCCTGCGTGGAACCTACATGGCATCCCTAGAGGACCTAGAGGCCGTAGCTAGCCCTGTCCTCAGTCACCGCGTCCTCACCAACTTCGCAGCGGAATCCCAAGGCATGACATCTAAGAAAATCGTCGCCCGCCTCATCGAAGAAATGAGAGAGGAACTTTAAACTGAGCGAGACCGCCCCCCACTCCTAGCGCTGCACCACTCCGCCCAAGCGAAATGAAATACGACTTTCTAGATACCGAGGTCCTTGCCCGCCTTGGCGCCATTCCCCTAGAATCTCGTAGTTCCATGATCGGAAATGTGGCTGGCCGCCACCGTTCCCCTCATCGTGGCTCCTCAGTCGAATTTGCCGAATACCGTAAATACGTCCCCGGTGATGACACCCGCCGATTAGACTGGAAAGCCTACGCCCGCTCAGACCGCTACTACATCAAAGAATTCGAGGCTGATACCAACCTGCGTGCCTACTTTGTCATCGACTCATCAGGCTCCATGAACTTCTCCTCCGCCGATCACCCCAGTAAGATCGACTTTGCCCGCCGCATCGCCGCCACCCTCTCCTACCTCATCGTCAACCAAGGAGACTCCGTCGGACTCAGCTGCTGTAACGAGAAAATTCACCTCGAAATTCCTCCCAGCCGCCGTCCAGCGCAACTTCAAGCCATCTTCGAATCCCTCCAAGATCTCCGACCAGAAGGCGAAACAGGCCTCATCCCAGCCCTTCACCAAATCGCTGAAAAAACTCAACAGCGCGCCCTCATCATCATCCTCTCTGACCTCTTCCTAGATACCGAAGAACTCGGGAGTGCTCTCCAGCACCTCCGCTTCCGTAAGCACGATGTCGCTCTCTTCCACCTCCTAGACCCCCAAGAAATCGACTTCCACTTCCAGCGTCCACACCGCTTCATCGACCTTGAGGACGGTAGCACCATCGTTGCCGAGCCCCAACTCATCACCGAAGAATACCACCTCGCCCTCCGTGAATTTTTGGAAAACGTCGAGAAAAAATGCCACGACATTCACGCCGACTATCACCTCCTCCAAACCAGCGCAGACTACGAAGAAATCATCTCCCACTTCATCACCTCTCGCCTTACTAAAAAACGCTAAACCTCACCCTTGAGCTTTCTATCACAACCGATCCTTTGGGGTCTCTTCGCAGCTGCCATTCCGGTGATCATTCACCTGCTCAATCGGCGGCGCTTCCGCACCGTCAAATGGGCCGCCACCTCCTTCCTTCTTAGAGCCTCCCGCCAATCTCGCGGGAAGAAAAAACTCAGACATTTCCTCATTCTCGCCTGCCGCACGCTCGCCATCGCGGCCCTCATCTTCGCAGTAGCGCGCCCTCTCATCGGAGGTTTTCTCGGCGCCCGTAGCGGCTCCATAAACACCGCCATCCTCATCCTAGACCGCTCTGCCAGTATGGAAACTAAGGCCGCTAGCGGCCAGCCTAGCCGCCGGCAAAATGCCCTCACCCAAATCTCCGAAGCGATCAAGAAAGCAGGCTCCCCTCGCCTCCTCCTCATAGACAGTGCGAGCGGAAAACTCCACGAAGTGCCAGACCCTCAGGCCCTAAGTGAACTCTCCCTCACCTCCGCCACTGATACCGAAGCGGACATCCCAGACCTCCTCATCAAAGCGGTAGACTACCTAGACGAAGCCGCGCCTGGCCAAGCAGAAATCTGGCTCGCCTCTGACCTCCAGCGTAACGATTGGAAGCCCAGCGACCCTCGTTGGGGAGCTATCCGAGCAGGCTTAGAGGCCCTTCCCTCCCAAGCCAATCTCCGCATCCTCACCAGCGCAGATGAAGATGTAGAAAACCTCACCCTCCAGCTTCTCAGCTCACGCCGAATCGGAGATAAGATGCTCCTAGACCTTAAGCTCACTCGCCGGAAAGGCACTGGTGACCTAGCCGTCCCCCTCACCTTCTCTTTCAAAGGGGCCCGCTCCTCCGAAAGAATCACCATACACGGGCAAGAGCTCCAGTTCCAAAAACACATTCCCCTTAGCCCTAAGGATACTCAAGGCTACGGATGGGTCTCCCTCCCACCTGATAATAACCCCCGAGATAACAGCATCTACTTCGCCTTCGGCGACCAAAAACCTCTGAAAACTTGCCTAGTCACTGAAGACCCCAGCAGTGCAAGCAGCACCTACTTACATAAAGCAGCCACTGCCGCCGGCCTCCAGTCCGCAGCCTGTGAAGTCTTAACCCCTACCCAAGGTTCTCAGATCGATTGGGCTAATGCCTCCCTCATCATCTGGCACGCACCCCTCCCTGCAGGGACCATCGCCTCACAGCTCACCCGCTTCGTAAACTCTGGAGGATCTGCCCTCTTCTTACCCCCCAGCGAAACAGGTCATCAGGCTATCTTCAGCAGCAGTTGGGGGGACCTCCACACCCCACCTCAGGGACAGTTCTTCATCACAGGGAACTGGATTAAAGATGAAGGCCCTTGGCAAAATGGCCAAAATAACAGCCCCATGCCCCTAGGTCAAATCCGCGCGATCCAGCGCCGCAGCATTTCAGGAACAGGCTCATCTCTCGCCGAGTGGGATGATGGCTCTCCCCTGCTCTACCGGCAATTAGAAGGTCAAGGAAGTGCCGTCTTCATGAGCACCCTTCCTGATGAACGCTGGTCTAACCTAGAATTCACCGCCTTACACCTCGTCGCGATTCAGCGTCTCCTTGAAAAGGGCTCAGACCGGCTCCACGCCGACTACCGAGCGATCGCCGGACGTAAAAAAGCACACACTCAGGGAGATGAAGTACGGGAAAGACTAGATCACCTTGAACCCTTCGATCCCGCTCTGGAAAGCTACCGCAGTGGAGTTTACCGCCTCGGAGAACGCACCCTCGCTGTAAACCGCCCCCCTGGAGAAAGCCAAGCTGAAAGAATAGACCGTAGCACCCTAGAACAACTCCTTAAAGACAGCCCATACACTCTCTTCGAGAACGAGAATACTCAGACCCGCCTCATCGCCGAGGCTTGGCGGGCCTTCCTAATTGCCGTCCTCCTCTTCCTCCTCGCCGAGGCTCTGCTCTGCCTCCAGCCCAAAGCCACCGGCCCACCTCTACGGGCTAGAAAGGCTTCACCTCAACCTTCCTCCACCCCGTGAAGCACTTCCACCTCGGCCCCCTACACTTTCAAGCAAGCAGCCTGACTCTAGTCCTGATCCTGCTCGTCCTCGCTGCCGCCACCACTCTCAGCATCCTCGCTATCAAGCGCTCAGCGCGGCCTAAGCGCAGCGGAAGTCTAGAGATCTTGCGGCTTTTCTGCATCACCTTCGTCTGCGTCATGCTCATGGACCCCGAGTGGCGCCGCATTCAGGAATCTGACCTCCAACCCGAAATCGCCATCATCTGGGATGACTCACTCTCTATGGACACCGAGGATGTCCGCAGACCCGACTTCATGGAAGGCAGTGAGGACATTCTCACGCGCCGGCAACTCGTCACGCGGCTCCTTAAAAGCGAGTTTTGGAAAAGCTTCGAAGATGGTGACCGTAACCGAGTCACCCGCTCCTCCTTCGGAACCATCGCCACGGATGCTAGCGCTCTGGAAAAGTCAATGAGCGGTAGCAACCCTCACGAGGCCCTCACTCAGATCCTTGAAAACGGACAGAATCTCCGTGCCGCTATTTTCATAGGTGATGGCGACTGGAATCTCGGAAATTCACCCATCTCCGCAGCTCAGCAATTCCGTCTTAAAGACATTCCCATCTACACCTTAGCCACTGGCTCTGATAAGCGTCTACCCGATCTCGAGCTTAGTGCGGTCAATGCCCCCACCTACGGAATCGAGGGCGAGAACGTCCAAATTCCCTTCACCATCCAGTCCTCCTTAGCCCGCGACATCCGCACGCAGGTCCGCATCCGCAGCGAAAGCGGAAAAGAACGGTATAAGGACATCACCTTACGCGCTAACAGCACCCACTATGACTCCATGCTCTGGCGGATAGAAAAAGAAGGCGTCTCTAAGCTCCAGATCTCGATTCCCTTCGCAAACGGCGAACTCATTCGGAGTAACAACCAGCAAGAATTCATCATGAGCGGGAAGCCTGAGTCCATCCGCGTCCTCGTCATCGAGACCCTTCCTCGCTGGGAATACCGCTTCATCCGTAATGCGCTCTCCCGTGACCCCGGCGTGCAAGTCGACTGCCTGCTCCTCCACCCAGACCTCGGTAAAGGAAATGGCCCCGACTACATTCAGGCCTTTCCTGAAAAAATCGAAGACCTCCAGAAATATGATGTCATCTTCATTGGCGATGTTGGCATTGGTGAAAAACAGCTCAGCGTAGAGCAAGCCAATCTCATCAAGGGACTGGTCGAAAACCAAGCCAGCGGAATCGTCTTTATCCCAGGGTCTCAAGGGAACCAATACACGCTTGACCAGTCCGAACTGGGCGATCTCATCCCCGTAGAACTAGACCCTGAGCATAAAGAAGGCCTCTCAGAATCCGTAGAAACTCCTATGCGCCTCACCCCTGAGGGAGAGAAATCTCTTCTCACCATGCTCGGTGATAATGAGAATCAGAATGAGACGATCTGGCGGAGCCTGCCCGGGTTTTATTGGCAGGCTGCTGTGACTAAGCCCAAAGCAGGCTCCACCATCCTAGCGGTAAACGAGGCCCGCCGGAACTCCTCTGGCCGTCTTCCCATCCTCGTCACCTCCCGCGCCGGTTCCGGTAAAGTCCTCTACATGGCGATCGACTCCGCTTGGCGTTGGCGCCGTGGGGTAGAAGACCGCTACCATTACCGCTTCTGGGGACAAGTTGCCCGCTGGATGTCTTACCAGAGAAACATGGCTGCCGGCGAGCGCATCCGCCTCTTCTACACCCCAGAGCGCCCTAAACCTGGGGACTTCGTCTCCCTTGCTGCCAATGCCTTCGACGCTCAAGGAGCCCCGCTGAGCGAGGGTAATCTACAAGTCGAGCTCCGCGCCCCAGATGGCAAAGTCAGCCAGACGACTCTCCCTAAAAACGAGGGAGCCTGGGGACACTTCACCGGACAATTTAAAATTTCCCAACCTGGCGAATGGCACATAAAAGTTTCTATCCCCAGTGATCCTAAAACCCAAATCGAGGCCAAAATCATTTCCCAAAGTGAGGCGATCGAGAAAACAGGCCGTCCGGCACGCCTCGAGGTTCTCGAAGAAATCGCTAAGGTCTCAGGAGGTCGCCTCATCACCCCTGCCAGACTCGATGAACTGATCAAAGAGATCAATGCCCTCCCTCAACCACAAGCCCTGATCAGCTCCACGAAACTCTGGGCCCACTGGCTCACCCCCACCCTTCTCATCCTGCTCCTCGCTCTCTTCTGGATCGGTCGGAAACTCAACGGCACCTTCTAAAGTAGCCAACGCCCCTTCACCTCACCCAGTCGATAAACTCCTCCCCACAGGGTGAGTTCACGCGCAGTCATCTCTCCCGCATTCAAGTCCACCGCCCACGGGTGGCTCCCCTTCATAAAAGCCCCCGTGTTAATAAATACCCTTCCCCCAGCCTCCCAAATCCCTGCTCGGTGAAAGTGCCCACAGACTAGAACCTGTGCCCCCTCCCCAGAATGCTCTAAAAAGCGCAAGCCCTGTTTCCCCATCCCTCGCCACACCCGCAGCATCTCGAAAGTTCGGCGCGGCGGCCATAAGGCCGTCGCTAAAAAGTTGAACGGCGGTGGAAGACTCGGCAAAAGAATCGGCTTTAAGGTGAGGGCGATTTCCCGTGCTCGCTCAGCACAAGCCACTGCGAGATGACACTGTCTCTCATACTTTTTCACCACCGCCACCACCTGCTCGTGGTAGTGACCCATCTCCCGTGACCACGGAGTGGCCTCATCGTAAATCGCATCCCCATGAGTGACTAAAACTGCTCCATCCTCTAACCAAGTCACCCCTGCACCTCCTTCAGGGTCATGATTTCCTCGTAAAATCTCTAAGCGGACTCCTCTCTCACTCACTAAATTTTTAAGAGCTTCGTACTTCTTCAGAGCCTTTCCACGTCCCAGCCCCAGCCTCCTCTGCTGCCACACATCCCCCGCTAGAATCAAATGGTCCACCTCTTCCAAGAGAGGTTCTAACATCTCCACCGACTCCAGCTTTGATGAACTGTGACCCAGATGCAGGTCTGATAAAATTCGTGTTCTCACGCCCCCTCCCGCTGCCTCAGAGCCTCATAAAGACAGACTGCGGCTGAGACACTTACATTCAGGCAGTCCACCTTTCCCCTCATCGGGAACTTAATTAAAAAATCACACTCCTTCTCAGTCAGTTGGCGCATCCCCTCTCCCTCACGGCCCATCACGATCGCGATCGGCCCCTTAAGATCCGTCTCATAAAGTGACTGACTCGCCTGATCTGAGGTGCCCACCAGCCACACCCCACGTTCTTTTAAATCCCTCATCGTCCGCGCCAGATTCGTCACTTTCACAAAAGGGACACTCTCAGCAGCTCCGACTGCCACCCGGCGCACGGTATCAGTCAGGCCGACTGCCTTATCCTTCGGGGCGATCACGGCATCCACCCCCGCACCATCCGCCGTGCGTAAAATCGCACCGAGATTATTCGGATCCTGCACACAGTCTAGAATCAACAAAAGAGGAGTTTCGGCCTCATCTAAAATCTCTTGTAAATCACCCTCATTCTTAGGTCTCGCCTCTCGCTCACCCCGCCTTTTCACATGGCGATTTTCACGTGCCTCTCCTGCTCTCTTTCGCATAGCTCTTTCATAAGGAGCTATTTTTTAAATTCAAAGTGCATTTCGCCTCTCTTTTCAGCTAGTATCTTCTCGTGAACACTCTCGCTCTTTTGACCTTCGCGACCTTCAGCTTAGCTCTCGGTCTAGCCACCGCCGCCGCACCTAACATCGTCTTCATCTTAGCTGATGACCTCGGCTACGGAGAACTCGGCTGCTACGGACAAGAGAAAATCAAGACCCCCCACCTCGATCGCCTCGCAAGTGAAGGGATCAAATTCACCCATCATTACACCGGAGCCCCCGTCTGCGCCCCTGCTCGCTGTGTTCTCCTCACCGGGCGTCACCTTGGCCACGCTGATATCCGCTCAAATGGCATCGCCCCAAACGGGCGTGAATTTCCCGGCCAATGGCCCATCAATGCAGAAAGCATCACCCTTGCAGAAGCCTTGCAAAAAGGTGGTTACGTGAGTGGAGGATTTGGAAAATGGGGACTAGGCCCCAGCGACACGAACGGCTCACCTATCAAACAAGGCTTTAAACACTTCTACGGCTATAATTGCCAAAGAAACGCACACTCCTTTTACCCCCCCTTCCTCGACGATGACGAAGGGACTGAAGTCATCAACCCCTCCCCAATCCCCGGCCACCAAGAGCAAGCCACAGGCGAAGTCAAAGCAGACGATTACCGTGCCAAAACTTACGCCCCTGACCGCATTCTCGAGAAAGCCCTAGAATTTCTGGACCACAATCAGGATAAACCCTTCTTCCTCTACCTCCCCTTTGTAGAGCCTCACGTTGCCATGCACCCTCCTCAAGAATGGGTCGATCGCTACCCGAAAGAATGGGATGAAGAGAAAGGCCCCTACCGTGGGCAAAACGGCTACCTCCCCCACCCACGCCCCCGTGCCGGATACGCAGCCATGATCTCTGACCTTGATGAGCACGTGGGCACCATCCTAGCCCGTCTTAAAAAACTAGGCCTCGAAGAAAACACCATCGTCATCTTCACCTCAGATAACGGCACAGCCCGCCCGGGAAAAGACCCCGACTTTCATACCGGCGGCGTGGACCCCCTCTTCTTTCACTCCACCGCTGGGCTTCGTGGGTATAAGGGATCTGTTAACGAGGGCGGCATTCGCGTCCCCGCCATCGTCCGCTGGCCCGGTAAAATTAAAGCAGGAACTAGCACCTCCGCTCCCTCCTACTTCCCTGACTGGTTCCCCACTCTCTGCGCCATCGCAAAAGTTGAAAGCCCAGAAAACCTAGACGGGAGTGATCTCACCCCCGCTCTCACCGAAGGCAACTTCCAGCGAGATAAACCGATGATCTGGGAATTTCACGGCTACCGTGGACAACTCGCCGTCATCGACTTCCCTTGGAAAGCAATCCGCCAGCAAGTGAATACCAAAAAACCTGGGTCCTGGGAACTCTACAACATCCAAGACGACCCCGCTGAAACCAATGACCTTGCCTCAGTCAAAGTGGACATTCTTAGCCGCCTTGAAAACACCTTTAAGAACGATCGCACCCCGAACCAACGATACCCGCTTCGCCTCTACACACAGCCAAAAAAGGCAAACAAATGATCCCATACGAGAAAATTCACAGCGTTTTCAAGCGCGATATGAGGTCTTTGAGCCCCTGCGGGAGCAGCTCACAGAGATCTTCCCAGTATCTCTAGGGGGACGGGGAGAATGATTTCCGTGACTTCCATGCGTAAATAAGAAAGGCCATTCCTATCCCAATCATAAAGTAGGAGTAAAACTGGCCCTTGGTCAGGCCCATGATCTGGGCTGAGTCTGGCTGCCTGAGATTCTCCACGCCAATTCTAAAAATCGCATAGAGGATAAAGAAGGTTCCACTGAGAACTCCGTGCCAGAGCTTAGGGAACTTCACCCGCAGGACATAGAGCACTAGGAAGACCAATAAGCCTTCTAAAAGCCCCTCGTAAAGCTGAGACGGATGCCTCGCCGGCGTGTGATCAGCGAGGGCTTGTAGCACTGCTGGATTTTCCCGAGCAATCGGCTCGATCTGGGTCTCGAAAACACTTCTCGGAAGAGCGAAGTCTCCATTGATCTGACCATAGGGTGCTAGAATAGGCCCGATGCGCTCCGGATCAGCAACGGCCGCTTGGCGCAAGGCCGCTTGGAGTCCTTCCTGATGACCTTCGTAAAGGGACTTTGGGAATTTGACCGCCCACCACTTTTTTTCATCAGTGAGGGTGCCATAAAGCTCACCATTGATAAAATTAGCAATGCGCCCGAAGAAAACTCCAAGGGGTGCGACGATGGCGATCCCATCTCCCATCGCAGGCCAAGAGACTTTATGACGCCACGCGTAGAAGAGGGTAAAACACATGATGCCTAAGATCCCTCCATGCGAGGCCATCCCCCCATCCCAGACTGCGATGATGGTGACTGGGTCCGCAAGAATGGGCGCCAGTCCGTCTCGCGGGATCATATAAAAAAGGACGTAACCAATACGCCCTCCAAGAAAGACGCCAAAGATGGCCGTGTAGGTGACGACATCCCCCACTTTCTCCTGCGCGATATTCCAGAGCTCCCTACGTGCTAAGCTTAGCAGGATGTAGTAGGCGACCATAAATCCCATGACGTAGGACAGTCCATACCAGCGTAGTTTGATCTTCTCTGAGATCGAGAAGATGATGGGATCTAAGTCATGAACGTAGGTGGCGAGAAAGTCAGTCACAGGATTTACTCCACACTATCTCTAAGGACTTCGCAAGTCTCTCTCCTTAGCGGGCAAAGACGAGGTAAGCGGTGAAGGCAAAGTAGCCGATCACGAGCAGCCCCCCTTCCCAACGGTCCAACTTCATCCGCTGCCACATCATCGGCATTAACACGCAGGTGACTGCTAACATGACTCCATAATGAAGCCCGAAGACACCCACGCCCTCGAGGGGTGAAATCACTCCAGCAAGACCTAGGACCGCGAGGAGGTTAAAGATACAAGACCCGATGGCATTCCCTACGATGAGGTCTCCCTGTTTTTTAAGAGCAGCGACCACTGAGGTGGCGAGCTCTGGGAGCGAGGTCCCGAAGGCGAAGAGGGTGAGGCCGATGATGGCTTCCGGCACGTGGTAAAAATGAGCAATGTTTTCTCCCCCCACCACCATCTGATCTGCCCCGATGACTAAGGTGAGCGCACCAAGCAGGACGAGGAAGAGATTAAAAAATAGACGCCCCTTTCCTGCGTCACGAGCAGCTTCCACGACTTCAGGAGGAATTTCCTCAGAGCTATCAGGATCTTCTTTCTTAGCCGCCACGAGGCTGGTGACCACGTAGAGAATAATCCCCAGGAATAGGACGGCCGCTTCTAGCTGGCCTAAGAGTCCATCACGCATCATGAAGAGGAAAAGCACTGAGGCGGTG
Organism: uncultured Verrucomicrobiales bacterium; assembly: GCA_937928425.1. Classification (GTDB taxonomy): domain Bacteria; phylum Verrucomicrobiota; class Verrucomicrobiia; order Verrucomicrobiales; family Akkermansiaceae; genus SW10. The sequence continues at coordinate 16,100 of CALFVL010000162.1, read as the reverse complement.
AGGAGAATGGGCATCTCACGCCGAATCACCTGCTTCTGAATCGCGATGGGATAGATGAGAGCACCCATCCCTAGGACGAGGGCAATGTTACAGATATTAGAGCCCACGACATTCCCGATCGCCATCCCGCCATTCCCTTGGAAGTTCGCTTTAACACTGACCACTAATTCCGGAGCACTGGTCCCGAAGGCGACGATGGTAAGGCCTACGACGAGAGGACTAATCCCAAAGCGAATGGCAATCTCAGAAGCCGCCCGTACTAACCACTCAGCCCCATAATAGAGTAAAACTAAACCGCAGATGACTCGGGCTATATCTATGATTTCAGGCACCTCGCGAGGATGCCTTACATCTCCCAGTCCCGCAAATACGAAGAGTCATTCATTTTACCCGGAGCTGTGGAAATCATGATTTTTGGAGAACTTCCTCGCCTTCACTCTTCGCGATGACGAGCGCGCAGCAGCTATCACCAAAGACATTCACAGCAGTCCGGCTCATGTCCAGAAGACGGTCCACTGCTAGGAGGGCGACTACGGCGGTTTCTGCTCCGGGGATATTCGAGCTGGTGAGGATGATCATGATGGCTACCAGAGAGGCCGAGGGTATCCCGGCAACGCCCACACTGGTCAGGAGGGCGCTGATGACGATCATGAACTGGAGACCCATCGAGAGGTCCACTCCCATCACTTGAGCCACGAAGATGACGGCCACGCATTCATAAAGGGCGGTGCCATCCATGTTCACCGTCGCTCCGAGTGGCAGGGTGAAACTGGATGTGCCCTTAGACACTCCGGCATTCTCCTGAATGCAGCGCATCGTGATCGGCAGGGTGGCGGATGAGGAGGCCGTGGAAAAGGCGGTGAGAAGAGCAGTCCGCATGGCACGGAAGTGATCCAGTGGATTCACCCCCGCGAGAAGACGAATCACGAGCGGCATGACGACAAAGAGGTGCAGTCCTAGGGCGAGTAGGACGGTGAAGAAATACTTTCCTAAACTGACAAAGAGTCCCCCACCGGTTTCATAAACGACAGGGACGATGAGGGCATACACTCCGATGGGAGCGAGGGCCATGATGACTTGCGTGAGCTTTATCATGACCTCATTAAGGGAGACAAAAAGATCCCGTAAGGGGGAAATCTTAGACAGTGGAAGCTGTGTCATGGTGATCGCGAAGAGGAGGCTAAAAAAGATGAGCCCTAGCATCTGACCATTTTGAGCAGCAGCAGAGACGACATTCGTGGGGACCATGCGGAGGAAAAAACCGGAGAGTTGGTCAAAGAAACCCGCTTGTTCTTCTCCGCTCATTTTCGCTCCGGCTACCTTCATTTTCTCCGCTTCACTGGCTTCATGCTGATCGAAAGCCGCACGGATTTCTTCATTCGCTTGACCATCGACAAGCCCTGGCTGGATGACATTGACCAAAATTAAACCTAAGGAAATGGCAAGGAGACTCGTGAGGGCGTAGAAGCCTGCGGTCTTCGTCAAGAGACGGCCAAAGCCCTTTACGCCATGAAGGCTCGTGATCCCCGCAATCACCGAGGAAACGACTAGGGGGACGATGATCATCTTAAGCAGATTCAGGAAGAGATTCCCGATGAGCTGGCAGACCGAGATCACCACATTAATAAAGTCTGCAGCGGCTCCAGACTCTTTCCCGAGATTACGAAAGAGCAGGCCCATGAGGGTGGCGAGGGCCAGCGAGATGAGGATTTGCCAATGGGCTTTCAGTTTCACTCCGGTGACTCTAGGACTTCCGCTCGGCAACTCCAAGCAGGAAGCGCACCTGCTGGCGGCGGCCATCCAAACGCGCCGCAAACTTTAGCGCATCGGTGTAGGATACCTTCTTAGCTAAGGTGGTGGCTACGGAGCTGAGCGCACGTTCACGAGTGGCCTCCCGCTCGATAAGGCGAGCACTTTGCGCCGCGATGGCAGGCTGGACGATTTTCGCAAAACTCAATGCCACCTGCTGGTAAGTCGAGTCTCGTAGGTTCGCACTGCCTATCTCAGCCGCGGCTCTCAGAGCAGAGCTGGCATCTCCCGTCTCGGCAAAGATCTGTGCCACTAAGCCCTGAGCACGGGCTTTAGCACGGGGGCTAGATACCTTGGCCAACTCCCGTGTGGCATCTTGGACTAGGACGCGAGCCGAACGATCTCGCCCATAGCGTGCTTGGGTCAGGCCCACATTTGCGTAGGCGAGGGCCCGCTGCGCCGGAGTTCTGATGTATTGGATAGTGTCTACGGCGCCTTTGTTCTCGCCATACACGGCAGCGCGTTGGGCAATTTTAGCGTAAGTGCTCTCACGGAGCTTAAGGTCTCTAATTAAATTCGCGGTGTGTCGTGCGGCCTTCACCCCATGATCTTTCACCTCGGCTACGGCAACGGCTTGTAAAGAACGGTTGCGAGCGGCCTGCTGCGAGATCGACCGAGCATGCCCCAGAGCCCCCACTAAATCGCCATGACGGAGCTGTAAACTCACGAGAGATTCGTAAGCCTTAGCCCGCTCTGCGGTGGTCTCGATGAGAGGCGGTGATGAGCCCTCTGAGGTGAATCCAGCACGGGTGCTTTCTTGAGAAATAAGTTCACGTAGGTAGGGGTCTCTAAAAGTGGGATCGTAAAGCAGACCAGCAAGAGCCTCCTGCGAGAAGGCACTCCCACGGTCCTGAATGTGGGTGACCTGAGTCAGTGTGGCGTCTCTCGTGCGTGGATTAGAGATCTGCTCAAGTAAATTGGCACTGCCATCATAGTCCCCCATACTGGCACGGATCGTAATCACGGAGCTGAGGGCCCGGTCACGCTCGGCGGGATCATGAATGGTCTGCAAGGTTTCTAAGGCAGAGCTGAGGCCTAAAAAGCGAGTTTCAGATTCCACGATACTCCGGAGCGCCTGTCCACGTGCCTTAAGGTCTCCTAGTGTCTCGGCCAGTTGGTGTGCTGCTTGAAAATCCTTCTTACGAGCGTATGCCCTGACTAATTCAGCGCGAGCACGTAGCTTTTCTCCCTCCTCAGGAATCCGGGTGATAAGCTCAGTGGCCAGCTCATAAAACCCCGCCGAGACGGCATTTTTAACGACCTCACGAAGAGCCCGGGAGGCAGCGCCAGCATCATCTGGATCTAACGCGAGGCGACTCGCCCGTTTAAACCAGTAACGAGCAGCTTCTTCATTCCCAACTCTCTGGAATGATAAAGCGACGAGCGAAAGATCAGCCCACGGTGTGGGTGAAGTGAGGGAACGCTCGGCAGCCTCGATGAGGAGGCGCATCCGGATCCCCTCCGTCTGATTTTCCAAATCCGCCTTCTTGGCCTCGGCGATTACGGAGAGATCATTCTCATCTTTTCCCGCATCTAAGGCGGCAGCCTGCGCCGAAGGAGAAGGGGCTATTTTATCAAAAGGGCTCACTCGTGGGTGCGCTCCCCCATCCCGAGCGGAATGTGACTGAGAGGAAGCGAATGAAGAGACCCCACTTGCCAGACTCTCCGCTCGTTCGCTGAGCACGCGCCGCGAACTGAGCGTAGGTTTTACCGCAGACTGGCCTTCAGTCTGCGCGGAAAGATCAAGGCGCCAAGTGGCTAAGAAAACCATGATCAGAACGCTCGAAGCCGAGAGAAGAATCAGTCTGGAGGGGAGAACCATCAGAAATAGTTACGCCCTAGCTTAAAAACAACTTTCAGGAGGGAGCATATTTTAAATCGCCGTGTTTGCTTCTCAGTCTGATCTCGCTAAGCTCGTGGCCTTGGCATCTTCACCCACCATCCAGAGATTCTTTCCGGCCCTTCTCCTGACGGTCCTCGGCCTGTGCGGGGCTATCTTTCTAGCTCAGAAGGAAACACTGGAAGTTAAGGAGCATCTCACTGGCTTCCCAGACTCTGCGACTACCGTCCACCTTCTGCGTCCCAGCGTGCTGGCCGCCCTCTGCCTCATTCCCGCCTTTACGGCATTTTACTATGGAATCGTCCGTTCACTGGATCGCTATTTAATCAGGCAATTTCTCGGAGGCTTCGCGCTCTGCTTCATCTCGCTACTCGCCATCTGGTTCATCTCTGATCTGACGAATCACTTCGAGGACTTTCAAGAAAGTGGTGACGTTTGGGGTTTCATGGGAAAGTACTACTTAGCGGCCTTTCCTCGCTTTTTCGTAGATTACGCTCCTTATGGCCTCCTCCTTGGCATGCTCTATTCACTCGGGAAACTCTCACGAGGTCAGGAAATCGTCTCTATGATCCAGACTGGGCGCGGGGTGGCGCGGCTTATCTTTCCCTTAATCGTGATGGGAGCCATGATCGGCCTCATCTGTCTGGGTTTTAATTACCGTTGGGCCCCAGCCGCCACTGGCTACCAAGACGCCCTCCTCGAGCAGGCTAAGGATGGCTCCTTAAGTAAGGCTCGTAATGTGGTCTACTCTGAGAATGAGGAAAATCGACTCTGGCTGGTGGGGAGTTTCCCCTTTAAATTCCACCTCGGAGAGCCCTTAGAAAATGTCATCATTCGATCATTCGATCAGGATGGGAAACCACAGTGGCGGATGGAGGCTAAGAGTGCAGAGTGGAATCAGGAAACTCATGACTGGACGTTCCGTGGAGTAGAGCGCTGGGACTTGACCCAGATTTTTGGTGGGCAAGCCCTGCCCCGCTTTGAGGAGAATCTCCCAGACCCTCTCGTGGTAGAAGCATGGCCAGAGACTCCCTGGCAACTCATCAAGCCAGGCTTGCGAGCCGAGCAGCTAGGCATCCCCGGCCTTTACAGCTGGCTCGTGCAAAACCGGAGCTCTGAGTGGGGTAATAAACGCCGCTTTCTTACCCAGTGGCACTACCGCTGGGCGCAGCCCGGAATTTGCCTCGCGATTGTCCTACTCGCCGCTCCGCTTGGTATCGTCTTTAGTAGGCGGGGAGCAGCTGGCGGGATCGCTTTGGCCATCTTCCTCTGCATCGGTTTACTCTTTTCCTCCACCGTCTTCTTAGCGCTCGGTGAGTCCGGCTACCTCCCACCTGTCTGGGCCGCTTGGGGGACGAACGTGCTTGCCACCGTCCTCGCCTTCGTGCTCATTCAGCGCCGCTTAGTCGGACAGCCGATTTACCAAACTTTAAGAAAACTTTTTCCCTCCTAAATCAAGTCAGCATGAAAGAACCCTGGAGCATCAAGTCCCGCACCCGCCAATGCTCGGTGACCGGAAAGACCTTCGAGCCGGGTCAGAAGATCCGCACCGCGATCTTCCCAGATTCTGAATCCTCCGGTTACGTGCGTAAAGATTTCGCGCTCGATTCCTGGGATTCGCGCGAGGAAAGCGAGCTCCCTTTTTCCTCATGGATCACCCGCTACGAGGCAGCAGTCATCGAGGAAAAGGCCGAGGATGTGGTAGACCAAGATCCCGAGTCTCTTCTCCAAAAGATGGTAGAAGATGATGACGCTCAGACCGAGAATGTGCGCTATATCTTAGCCGTCATGTTAGAGCGTAAAAAGATCCTCCGTGAGACTGATACTCAGGAAGTCCCTAGTGGCATTCTCCGCGTTTACGAGCAGCGAAAGACGGGCGATGTTTACGTGATTAAAGATCCACAAATCCCTCTCTCAGATGTGGACAAGGTCCAGACAGAAGTAAGAGAAATGCTAGACCCCACTCCCCTCGCCGAAGCAGAAACACCTGAGGGGGAGGCAAGTCATAAGACCAGCAATGGAGTGGGCCACGAGGTGGGCAATAAACTGACAGAAGGTGAAGAAGGCTCATGTTAACTTGGTTTAAAGACCGCTTCCCGATCTATCTCGCGCCGATGGCTGGCGTGACTGACGTGACTTTCCGCACCCTTTGCAAGGAGCTAGGAGCGGATGTCATGGTCACTGAATTCGTCTCCGCAGAGGGAATCATGCAGGCGGATCACCGGACTCGCAAGTACACGACTTTCACTGATGAGCAGCGGCCTGTAGGAGTGCAACTCTTCGGCGCAGATGGGGACCGAATGGGCGAAGCTGCGAAAAAGGTCATCGAGTGGAAACAGCCCGATTTCATCGACCTTAATTTCGGCTGTCCCGTGAATAAGGTGGTTTCTAAAAATGGAGGTTCCTCACTTCTGCGAGACTGCCCGCTCCTCGCTGAGACTGCTTCAAAAATCGTCAAAGCGGTGGGAGACCAAGTTCCTGTCACGGGGAAAATCCGCATCGGTTGGGATCAACAAAGCGTGAATGCTCCCCATGTCTGCAAGCTTCTAGAAGACTGCGGGATTCAAGCCATCGCCATTCACGGGCGCACTCGCTCGCAGGGGTACCGAGGAGAAGCAGATTGGGAAGTGATCGATGAAAGTGCACAGTCAGTCCAAATTCCCGTGATCGGAAATGGTGACATCGACTCAGCAGAAATTTTAAAACAGCGGAAAGAAACCACCGCTGTTTCTGGCGTGATGATCGGACGTGCTGCGATGCAAAACCCGTGGATCTTTTCCGAGGCGAAAACTTTTTTAAAAAGCGGAGAACTCCCCCCCCGCCCTTCCATCGCGGAAAGATGGAGCCTAGTCCTACGCCACTGTCGTCTCGCGGTGGAATCCGACCGCTACGGGGATGAGAAGCATACCTTAATGGCGATGCGCTCACGCCTCATGACATACTGTAAGGGCTTTCCCGGCGCGAAACCTCTACGCCAACAGCTCTCACAGGTGACCTCGATCGCAGACGTGGAGGAAATCGCCCAGCGCAGCCAAGCTTTACGCTTAGAAGAACCTGCAGGTTAGTAAAGAAGGAGGTCAGCGATTTAGGATCAGCGATTTCACCGAGAACTTATCAAGATATTGATTAAGTAATTTTTAAAATAAATGTAATTGAACTAAATTCATTTTAGAATTACTTTCCCCTCCATCATGAAAGTTCCCCGACTTGCTTTTCTGCTTCTGACTTCAATTAGCCCTGCCTTAGGAGTCTCTGTAAATGATCGCGTGGCACGGCTTGAGACTCAGGTGGCAGAAGTTCAGCGAACTCTCTCTGAGATGAAGAAGCGTGGATCACACGATCAGCACTCCCCCTCACCGCGCGGCAGAAATACGGGAAGCTACGTGGTGCGCTCAGGTGACTCATTCTGGGCCATCGCACGCCGCCTGAATGTCTCAGTCTCTTCGCTTCAACGCGCAAACCCGGGGGTCAATCCCCGCCGCCTCCTTGTAGGGAAATCGATTCACATTCCTGGAGGCTCTGGGAATCACAGCTCTAGTTCTACGACAACGCAAGCACGGTCCGCAGCGACTGGAACTGCTAGCTACCGAGTGAAAGCGGGAGATATCTTAGGGCGAATCTCTGAAAATCATGGAATCCGCCTGCATGAGCTGATGGCCGCGAACCCGGGGCTAGATCCACGCCGGCTCCCCGTGGGTAAGGTTCTTAACATTCCTGGACAGCAGCGAGCAGCGACTCCGCCTCCCCGCCGACAAGCTCCACCAGTAAAAGCTCCACCAGTGAATAAAGTGGAATCTAGGCCCTCTCCTACCCCCCCTCCCGCCCAGACTTACCAAGGGCTAGAGACACGGCGAAACCCTTACCTCGCGAACACCTTAGCGAGTTCACGAAGCAACTCAGGCCTCAACTACGGGGAAGGTGCGGCCAAGCCAAGACTGGTCCCAGTGTCTAAGGATAGTCGCCTTTCCGAAATTGCAAAGCTGCACTGCACGACCGTAGAACAGATTAACAAACTGAACGATGTGGAATTAAGCCCAGAGCAGATGATCAGGAGCGGCTCTCAACTCTACGTCCCTCATCACTAGAAATCTTGCGCTGCTAGCTGGATCTTCCTAGGCTCTCCATTATGGAAAGTTATGAGATCTTCAAAGAAGCTTTTAAGAACTCTAGCCCTAAAGCAATTGCCGCAGAATTAGGGGTATCACTCTCACTCGTTTATAAGTGGGCGCAGGAGCAGTCTGAAAGCGGCAGTGGATCGCGTAATCCCTTAGACCGTTTGCTAGAAATCATCCGCCTCACCGAAGAAGAGCGGATCGTCACTTGGATTTGTGAGAAATGTGACGGTTATTTCGTGAAGAACCCACGAAGCCACTGCGAGGAGGGCTTCGAGGTGCTCCCCGCCACGAATGAAATCGTAGCGCAATTTGCAGGTCTCTTGACCCAGATTTCTCAAGCAGCCTTAGATAACTCCATCACTGAGGATGAAGCTGGAGACATCCGAGAGCAGTGGGACCGCTTAAAGTGCTTCGGGGAGGGATTTGTGAGGTGCTGTGAAGAAGGCGATTTCGAGAAAATGGAAATTGAAAAAGAGGAGAAGCAAAAAGAAGAACCACGCCGGACTCTCTACTAGGGCGAGATGAATTTCAGTGATCCCGATTGCCCGCAGGGAAAGCGCAAGGTATAGCACCCGGAGATGTCGCTCTCTGTCCGCACTCGCTTCGCCCCCTCTCCGACTGGCTACCTCCATGTCGGAGGGGCCCGCACCGCTCTTTTCAACTGGCTTTTTGCAAAACATCACGGAGGAGATTTTATCCTCCGGGTGGAAGATACGGACGCCGCCCGTAATACTGAAGAAGCCCGAGCGGCGATCTTTGAGGGGCTGAAATGGCTAGGCCTCGACTGGGAAGGCCCTGAAAATGAAGGGACCTGTGGCCCCTATTACCAATCTCAGCGTGGAAGCATTTATGAGGAATACTTTGAGAAACTCCTCGCCGCTGATCGGATCTATCAGGATGACGGCGCTTGGCGGTTCCGCTTTGAACGAAAAGAGATGACCATGAATGACCTCGTCTGCGGTGAGGTCACGATCGACTATCGCGACGAATCGAACACCCCTGACATGGCAATTCGCCGCTCAGATGGCTCCTTCGTCTTTCACTTTGTAAACGTAGTAGATGATCTCACCATGGGCATCACCCACGCCATCCGAGGTGAGGACCACTTGATGAACACCCCAAAGCACCTGCAACTCTTCGAGGCTCTCGGTGCGACCCCTCCAGCTTACGCCCACATCCCCCTCATTCTAAATGGAGACGGATCAAAGATGTCAAAACGCGACGAGGGTGCCGCACTCGGCGACTACCCTCAGCGAGGTTTCACTCCAGAAGCAGTGGTGAATTTCCTAGCTCTGCTGGGCTGGTCACCTAAGGACGAAAACGAGATTTTCTCTATCACCGAGCTCGTAGAGAAATTCACGCTCGAATCAGTGAACCGCGCACCAGCTCGCTTCGATCCAGAAAAATGCCGCTGGGTTAATCAACAACACCTCCTAAAGATGGCTCCCGCAGACTTCGTGGCAGCCTGCCAGTCCGAGGCAAGCCCCGAGATGCTGCTCTCTATCCAAGAAAAAATTTCACTCCTGAGTGAGGTGCCGGAAGCTGTCTCTTTCTATCTTGATCCAGACTACCCAATTGCTGATGAAGCTCTTAACAAGGTAAAGGGAAACGCCCTCGCCCCCGCACTTCTAGAGCAACTCACTGAGACGTTTAGAACCCTCGACGACTGGTCTCAAGCGAAGGCCCGTATTAGCGAAAGTGCCAAGGCGAGTGGGGCTAAAACTGGGCAACTCATGTTCCCTTTACGAATCGCACTCTCTGGGAAATCTGGTGGTCCAGACCTCGGTGCCATCCTTGAAATTCTAGGTAAAGAGGAATGCCTCCGCCGACTCAAACGTTTCACCTCTCTCCTCGCATGAAATACTTCACGCTCGACCAACTCGATACGATCAACCAAGGAGAGCAAAAGCCTGCCCGCTTTGCCGTAATAGGTAATCCTGTCTCCCACTCTCTTTCTCCGCAGCTTCACCAAGCAGCGCTGGACTCTTTAGAGAAAGATGCTCGCTATATCCGGGTGGAAGTTGAGATCGGCAAACTTGCTGAAGCCTTCACCAAGATGCACGCCGCAGGCATAAAGGGAGTTAACGTCACAGTCCCCCATAAACTCGAAGCCCTAGAAGCGTGCCAACAAGTAGATCCCGCCGCCGCCCACATGGGAGCAGTGAATACAGTCATTCTAAATGCTGACGGAACACGCAGTGGATTTAATACCGACGGGCCCGGCTTTTCTCGCGCTATTCGTGAGGAATTCGGAGTAGACCTAAGTGATCTTAAAGTCATCATTATCGGAGCTGGTGGAGGGGCAGGCCGAGCAATCGCCACTCAGTGCACCCTTGAAGACTGCCCTCAGATCATCCTCGTAAACCGCAGTCTCGGAAAAATCGAAGAACTCGCGACTAAACTCCTCCGACTTAGGAAAACCGAGAGCTTGGCCGGCCCCCGTGACCGCATCAGTAGTATCGCGCTTGACGACCCAGCTTTAGAGGAAAGCATCGCCGCAAGTGAACTCATTATCAACACCACTTCTATCGGGCTAAAATCCGCTGACCCATCCCCCTTCCCCAGCCACTGGATAGAGCCCCATCACCTCGTCTACGATAGCATCTATAACCCCAGCCGGACCCGACTCTTAAGAGAAGCCAGCAAGCAAGGAGCGAGGGTTGCCAATGGTCTCTCTCTGCTCATCCACCAAGGCGCCCTCTCCCTAGAATACTGGCTAGACCGCGAGGCCCCACTTCAAGCGATGAGACAAGGTTTACTAGATTCAATTAAGGACTGACCCACCCATCGTGGAGAAACTCTACGATCTCAAAAACCCCATCCTTCCCAATCTCCGCATTATAACGGACACGTAGGGTCGCTTTCTGATTCTGGTGAGGGGGTTGATCAGTCACAAAACTCCCGTAATTAAGAAGGAGTCGTAAACCTCGATCCATCGTTTTCTTCGTTTCAGAGTCTAAGGGCAAGTAGGCTAGGGTGAAATCTTCACCATCTTCGCCAGAGATGACATAACCTGAGTAATTCACGTCCCCGAAGTCCTGATCGAATGATGCCTTCTTAGTAACTCGGCAACGGAGGAAAACTTCCCTCCGAGGCTTCTGTTCTAGGAGCTCAGAGAAATTCATTTCAGACCAACCAATCGTAGCATCCCAATCCAGCTTCACTCTGCCATCCTCTTTTACGAAGTAAGCCTCGTATGGGGCTCCATCGATCCGCGTCCCGGTAATCTGAAGAAAACCTCTCTCACCCTCTCCTACTCTGCTACCCATACGCACCACGCTCGGTTGCCAACGGAAATGAGAGGTCGCATTCGTAAGGCACTCACTTCCCCATAATGCAGGATTTAAATCTCCTTCCCTTCGCTTAGAGGAAGCTCTAAGCAATTCGCCAAGGCTTTCTCTGTCCTCTGCCTCATTAATTTTCGCGATCACCTTCCGGACATCAGCCAAGACCTGAATGGAATCTTCGTGGAACCATCCAAGTGGACCTTCGCCTAAATCGATATCTTCAACAGAGCCAACGGACTCAATTCCCCCATTTAGGCTAGAGTTCCCCAATCGTGGTCCGGCATCCTGAGACAACCACCTTGTCACCCCCACGATCGTTGCCATCACTAAGACGATAATCCCTACTAATACAATCCAGAGCCAAGATGAGGATCTCTTCTTCGTTCCCCAGACTTCATCAAGAGGTCGATCGTCTTCCTTTCCTTTTTTAAGTCTCCGGATTTGCTCGGCCACGTCGACATGACCGAAGTCATCATTCTCTTCTTCCATCCCGACGAGGAGATTCTTCCCCTTCGAAAAAAGTGTATCTGCCTGAGCTCTACCCTCCTCAGTCGAGTGACTTCCCCTCCTCTTCTTACGGACTTTACGTGTCTTACGCACCATCCCCTCTGGGACTTCCTCATGGTCCTTATCTTCTGGATCACTCATTTTATAAAATAATGCTTAAATTCATTCACTCCCTAGTCCTCTCTCTGCCTCCTCTTTATCAGTGGCGAGAGTCTCTTGGTAGTGGTTTTGAACCTTCTCTCCAAACCATAATACTCCCAGAATATCTTTTAAGACCATAACACTCTCGCCTAGATCATTCTCCTCCCAAGCTAACTCTACATTCACCCGCAGATACTTCGCTGGATCTAGCAACTCTCCCAAGACCGAACCGTAGGGAACGTCCCCGGCCTTATGATCTTCCCAAAGTTTCAAAAAACGCTGCCCGAGTTCACTCTTCGTCGCGACCTCGACTTTAGGAGATTCTGACACTCTAAATTCCTCTGCACCCTCGTAAAGCGCTGGCGGTCGGTAAAAGCTCAGGGAGAATTTCTCGTCCCCATCTTCTACTTCTCGCTTCCTCACGAGTAGTCTAAACCGGCCTTCTCTCTTTCCTAACTGAGATCGGAAGAGGGCCCATGACTCTGAGGAATAAGGAGCGTAATTTTCCCAATCTAACTTCCACCCTTCACCATCCCATAAATGCAAGGCTCCCAATCTGTTACCCTCGCGATCCTCCCAGATCGTTTCGATCCCAAAGTCCTTCTCTGATAGTTTTATGACATTCGCAGCCCTAACCTTAATCAAGGATCTAGGAACAGTAAAAGGGTTCAGCTGATAATGCTTAGTAAACGCTAATGCTAAATCTGAAGAATTATAGATGTACTGGGACCTTCCCTCGTTATTTGGATGCCCGATGAACGCTTTAAAACTCGCCGTCACCTGCGGGTAAAACCGCCGTAAAATTTCCTTCTTAACCGTATTCTCCGTAACAGATTCCTTATCCCTATCCCTCTTGTCTTCCCCCGATTTTTCATCATCCTCTACCAATTTAGAAAGGCCAAAGATAATCGCGATCACAGCAATCCAGCCCGATAGGAATAAGATCAAATTAAGATTTTTCTCCTCCTTCGGTCGCTTCTTACGCCGCTTCACTTGGCGAGACCCATCAGCTAGAATCGTCTCCTCATCTTTACTAAAATTAAGCTCTTCCTCGACTGCCTCTTCTAAACTCTTCACCGGGACTTTCACCCGTTCCACCTCAACTTGCTTCGGTGTTTTTGACTTTCGGAGCGAGGTCGCATCCCGAATGATCGGACTCTTTGGTAACGGTTTCTTCTCATTCTTCGTTGAAGTCTTTTCAGAAGATACACTGCCCGTTCCCGTAAGCCTCTTCGGCTTGCCCTTTGGCGCTATGACTCCCTCTGTTTTAGGCAGACTAAACTCATGAAGGCACTCACCACAGATCACCCCTTCCTCCAGAAGAACGTCGCTTTGGACAACACTTTGACAGGATGGGCAGATGAAAACTCCTAACTTCTTACTCATTCCGCTTCCTACGAGGAGATCCTGAATGACTTATTCCCTATTCGTCAATCTTGGGGATTCGAAAAAAGCGCCTGAGTTGCCTTCTCCATCAATAACGCTGCCAGCCCCTCCGTAGCATCATCTAAGTCCTCCACGGCAGATTTTAATAAAGTAGCGTCCCTCTTCTTAATCGCCTCCAGCACAGCTTCACGACTCTCCTTAATTCGCCTTACCTCTTCTTCTTCTAAAACATCACCCAGCTGCGCTAGAGCTGTCTCCACTGCAGGGAGGAGTTCATCAGCCTTAAGTCGTGCTTCCTCAAATACCCTCGCACTCATATCCTCAAAGGCATGCTCCACGCTCTCACTCACCATTTGCTCCACCTTAGCCTCCGTCACATCCACCGCCGCACTCCCCACCTCAATCACCACATCCTCCCCCGTAGTCACATCCCGCGCTAGCACCGAAAGAATCCCATCTGCATCAATCCTAAACTCCACCCCCACCCGCGCCTGCCCACGCGCTGCCGGCTTAAATGGCACCTCAAAGGCCCCCAACTCCCAATTATCTCGCGCAAGTTCCCGCTCCCCCTGTAACACCCGCACCCGCATCGACTCCTGCCCATCGGCCGCATTTGTAAACATCTCACCCGCCTTGCAAGGAATCGTCGTATTGCGCGAGATCAGGACATTCATCAAGCCGCCCATCGTCTCGAGTCCCAAGCTCAGCGGTGTCACATCCAGAAGCAGCACCTCACGCACCGTCCCTGCCAGCACTCCTGCTTGAATCGCCGCTCCTCTCGCTACAGCCTCATCAGGATGCTGACTAAGATCGGGGACACTTTGAAAGACCCTCTGCACCCGCTCCTTAACTACTGGAATCCGGCTACTTCCACCCACCATCACCACGGTATTTAAATCCGCCGTATCCACCCCTGCATCCAGCATCGCTCGGCGACAGGACGCCTCCATGCGGTCTAAAAACGGCTCCATGATTTTTTCAAAATCTTCCACCTTGAGCGGAACCTCACCGAGGAAGGGAATCCTAAACATTCCATCCGCCTGCTCACTCAGCGCCTGCTTCAATCTACGCCCCTCATTTAGAAAACGGACTTTCTCCATGCCCTCTAATTTCCAGAACTCAAGACCCAGCTCCCCCGCAGCATACTCTGCAATCGCTCGGTCAAAGTCGTCTCCTCCCAAACTTGTATCACCAGCCGTAGCAGCCACCTCGAAGACCCCCTCCCTCATTTCCAAAATTGAGACATCAAACGTCCCACCTCCTAAGTCAAATACCGCCACCTTAGCGCACTCATCAAGGCGGTCTAAACCATACGATAAGGCCGCCGCCGTCGGTTCACTTACGATCCTTAGCACCTCTAGGCCCGCCAACTCCCCCGCCCTCTTAGTCGCCGCACGCTGCGCGTCATGAAAGTGCGCAGGGACCGTAATCACCGCCTTCTCTACCACCTTCTCTAAACGTCTCTCTGCCACCGTCTTTAAACTCTTTAAAATCTCCGCCGACACCTCTTCAGGAGTAACATCTCCACCTGCCGTTCTTAAAACGCCCCTCCCAGTCAGACGCCCACCAGCCTCATCCACCCTGCGTCCCATGAGGCTCTTCACACTCGTCACAACCTCATCCACCCCACTGCGGCGCAGTGCCTCATCACCCACCTCCACTTCTCCATTCCCTCCATACCAAACCGCACTCGGCGTTAAAGTCCGCCCTACATCATTCGCCAGTAAAATCGGAAAACCTGAATCTACGACTGCCACTGCCGACTGAGTCGTCCCTAAATCAATCCCTACGATCACCTCACTCATACGTTCCAAATAAAAAGAATTTCACCTTGCGAGCAAGGCCTCAAAAATTTTTCCCGTTGCCTCGCGTAACTGAGCCAACCACCGCGCCACAAATAACAAAGCCCGGTAAACCTCCTCCATTTCCGCCACGCACTCTTCCCACCCCCGCCGGTCAAATTCCGCAAAACGGGCAATCTTCGCACTCTCAAGTTTCTCCAAGCTTGCCGCTAGCTCTTCCAATCGCCCCTTTAATAACGGCACCTTCGTGTCCAGCATCGCTTTTCCTAAAGAACTCCGCGCCCCTTCCCGCTCGGTCAAAAAAGCCGAAACCTCTTCTAACGCCCCAGCCACCGGAGAAAAATAATCCATCAACTCCCCCGGCACCTGCCCCCTCGCTACCGATTCCACTCCACAGAAATCTAAAGCCAGCTTCAAACGAGAGGACGGCACCTTCAATAAGGCCCCCATCTTTCTAATTTCAGAAAAATCACTCGCGTCGCCCCCCTTATCAGGATGAGCCTCCTTAGCTAGACACCGCTCCGCCTTCTCCACCTCATCCACAGTCAGATCTAGACGTCTCGGTAGACCAATTCGCTCAAAAGCATTCATCAGGCTGCAAAACTCTCACCGCAAGAACAAGTCACCACTGCATTTGGATTAGTCACCTTAAATCCCCCCTGTTGTAAATCATCAGAGTAATCCAACTCACTCCCACTCACAAATAGAGCACTCTTAGGGTCAATCACCACCTTCACCCCGTTACTGGACACCATAATATCACGATCACGAGGTCCCTCCACCAGATCCATCTGATACTGTAGGCCGCTACATCCACCACCCACCACCGCGATTCGGAGGGCTCCCTCCTCTTTACCCTGTTTTCTCCACAAGCCCAAAAGGTGGCCTGATGCTCCATCCAGCACCTTAATCAACTTTTCGTTCCCTATTGTATAACCACCCTTCACAACGCCCCAGACCCTACCAGATCAGCCCCCCACCGCAACACCTGATCCACCCCACCTATCTAACAAAAACTGTAACCAGCACTTCTCCTTCTCAAATCAAGCAAAACAATGAAAAGCCCCTAAAGTTGGATTTAAAAGTTGCCATATTTAAGAAAGACAGGCATAACTTACTTCAAAGTAAAGCCTATGAAAGTCCTTCCTATCTTCATCACAAGCATTTTCACCTGTTTTCTCAGTGCTCAAACCGTCTACACAATCCCCCAAGG
>CALFVL010000161.1 GCA_937928425.1 uncultured Verrucomicrobiales bacterium | reverse complement strand
CTAAAGTTCCCACATTGGCAAATCCCGGATCATCAGCTGGGGCAGTCGTATTACCAGAGCCATCCCCAGAAGAAATTGCCACTCCATGAGAAAGCCCCATCGAGAGAAAAGTTAGAGAAATGATTTTCACGTCGTAAAATTGAACAAGTTAACTAAGTTATCAACAAACATTCTTATAAAAAAATTACCAGATGGAAATTCTCACTCAATTTAATTAGGGTCCTGTGTGTTCAAATCTCAGATGTTTTTAAAAATTGTTTTGGTAATCATCTCCCTAAATTTTATCACTGGGTGCATTGATAAAGACCTCCAAGCTCAAACGCTCCAAATTTCAGAACAAGACTACGCCATCGGGGCCAAGCGCCAAGCCGCAGTCTTCCGGAAAGTTACTCCAGCCCTAAAGAGAGCCTTCCAAGAAAAGTCACTTAGCTGGGGAGCTCCCATCTTCATTCGTGCCTTTAAAGAGGAAAAAGTTCTGGAACTCTGGGTAAAGCACAAAGCGAAATTCATCCTCTTCCGCCGCTATCCCATCGCCGCTGCTTCGGGAAAACTCGGCCCGAAATTGCGAGAAGGTGATCGCCAAGTGCCAGAGGGCTTCTACTTCGTAAAACCCAGCCAGATGAATCCTCAAAGTAGCTACCATCTCGCCTTCAATATCGGCTACCCGAATGCCTACGATCGGGCTCACGGTAGAACGGGGAGCTTCATCATGGTTCACGGATCGAATGTTTCCATCGGTTGCCTCGCCATGACTGACGAGCAGATCGAGGAAATCTACACCCTAGCCCACTCTGCTCACCAAGGCGGGCAAGCCTTCTTTCGCGTTCACATCTTCCCCTTCCACCTCACTTCAGCGAAACTCGCGCAACAGTCCAGACACCCTTATCACTCCTTCTGGAAAAATTTACAAAGCGCCTACCAGTGGTTCGAGGACAAGAAAACACCCCCGAACGTCACCGTTAAAAACAAGCACTACCACTTTGACTAACACTCGCTTGAAGATCCAGCTCAGACCCCAGCCTGATAGGATGTTAGCGCAGACGAATTTCGTAAGGAGGAGTCCTACTCGCTGCGTAAACGCACCGCCTCGCACACTGCTGGGAAGAGCTGCTTCTTACGTGACACCACCCCAGGAGAAGAAAATTCATTAGTCCCTACGCGATCGAAAGGGAGCTTACTGAGTAAGGCCTCTGTCCCCACAGCTAACAAGACACTATCGTGCCTTCTGATATCAGTCACCAAGATCGCGCATAAGGCGTAGGACTTCTCCACTCTGAGCCGTTCTAACTCTCGTAAAAGCTCATCTTTCCTCGCGCTCAAGCCCTTTAAACTAGTCTCCTCAACTTGAGAAAGGCTGAGTAAAATATCATCCTCGTTAAATTCCTTTCGGTCAGTTCCCACAATCGCCTTAGCATCGGCATGGACTAAAAGAGACCCTGATGCGAAAAAATCCTCCGCAAACTGGTCTGCATCCACCCCTGCGAGCCGTGAAAGCCAGACCAGCATCTCCCCATCCACTTCTGTCGTCGTCGGAGAGGTTAGATTTAAAGTGTCTGACACTAAACCTGCACATAGGCATAAGGCCACTGCGGCGTCTGGCTCTAGATTCTTTTCACGAAATCGCCGCGCTACAATCGTAGAGGAACTCCCTACGGGCTCATTAATAAAACGCACTGGATCTCGCGTCACTAAATCCCCGGATAGGCGGTGGTGATCTAAAATTTCCACCACCTTAGCCTCTTCCACCCCTTTTACCGCCTGTGAAAACTCATTATGATCTACGAGGGACAAGCTAGTCCGCGGAGGATCCACTAGGTCGGACTTGGAAAACACTCCCATCAAGCGCCGCGTTCCTGCTTCCACTACCGGAAAAAGAGTCTGTCGAGAAGCCGCCACTCTCCTCGTAAAGCGGCTCACCACCTGATTAGAAGCGAGTGAGATAAAGTCCTCACTAATGATGTTTCTCACCTTACGGGCACAGAGCGCGAGCTTAACCGTCGTGGCCGTATCATGAGGGCTGCATAGGATAATCATCCCAGCCTCCTTAGCCTCTTTTACAATCTCAGCGCTGGGATGATACCCTCCAGTCACGAGGAGCGCCCTCACTCCGAATTCTACAGCCTGATGGTGAACGAAGGGCCGGTCCCCACAAATAACAAGGTAGCGCCCTACGCTGCCCTCCTCCTTTGCCGCTTGTAGACGGCGACCCACCGTCTCTTGACTAGACGCCCCGACCATCATGATCAGGTCTTCTTCCTCAGAAGGAGGTCTCGCTCCATGATCACAGCCTGCGCCAAGTGTGGCTCCCAGATTCTCTAAACTGGCATGGAGTAGCTTCACATCCCGTCCATCAGTCGCTGGAGGAAGGAGTAATTGTAGGAGGTCTAAAAAGTGTAATAAGCCTCTGACTTCCCCACCATTATTCAGGACTGGCACCGCTCGCACTCCGTGATCCACCATGAGGCGATAGGCCATCAAGAAGGTATCATCTTCCCTCACGGCCACCACACTCTTCCGGCAAATCGACCCAGCAGTAGGGCGCACATCATCCACCAGTTTCGGCGCGGCTAGCCCTGCTTTCTCAAGGACTAGCTTCACCCGTGGGGGCACTTCACCACAGCGGGCAGCCTCGACCTCCTCACCCAGTGCTCTTAAATACGCGGCATGGCCGATCGCAGCACATATCGCATCAGCATCAGGGTTTTGATGCCCTAGCACATACCACGGCGGAGTCATGAGTCGATCAATAGCCACGCCACAGAGTCAGCCCAAGAGTTAAGAAAACCAAGCCTACAATCAGGCCTCCTAAGGAAATCCCACGCCAACGGCCTGCATGAGCAGTCGCCCAATCGACCCCATCACGGAATAAATAAGGCATCCCCACGCAGTAAAGCCCCTTAATAATCATCAGGTAGCAAAAAAGGGGCATGAGAAATTGGAAAGATGCTTGCTCAAAGTCAGAGGCATACAGCAAGGGAGCAGCGGCCATCAGCAGACATAAACCTAACCCACGGACGAAGAGGAACTCGCGCACCGACATAATCATCCCGACACAAAACAGCGGAACCGCAAGGACCAGAAACTTCTTCGCCTTATTAAACTCACCTAGATCCATGGACAGACTAGAAAGCAGCCCCTTATCCGAAGGAGCCACTAGTAACCAAAACCACACCATCCCGAAACCCATCAGATAGGTTCCCACCTGTGTATTACGGGGCAGTTTCTTGATCACCTCCATCGCCCGTTCTGCCTTAAAAAACATCAATCCGTAAAGGATAGTCAGAAAGATCCCGAGTAGGACTCCTGCGGTGCCCAGTGAAATTTCCTGATACGGATGAGGTCCGACTTTCATACCGCGCTACGCTAAATTCCCCACCCTCACGGTAAAGGCTTAAATCTTAAGCATGCACTTCTGGAGTCCCGTAGAGGGTGTAGCCAGTCGAGTCTTCGATCTTAATTTTAAGCATCTGGCCCGCCATCCGCGCAGCATCTCCCTTAAAGATTACGATCTTATTCTGGCTCGTCCTGCCACATAGTGTCTCTTTATTTGATCGACTTGGCCCCTCGCACAGAACCTCTTGGACAGTCCCGATCAAGGCCGCATTCTTCGCCTTGGTCATCTCTCCTTGGAGTTTTAGCAGTTCTTGGTTCCTCCGCTCCTTCGTCGCCTCATCCAGCTGTCCTTCCATCTCTGCCGCTGGAGTATCCTTCCGTTTCGAGTAACGAAAAATAAAACTATTATCAAAGCCCACCACTTTCATGCACTCCAGCGTCTCTCGGAAGTCCTCCTCAGTCTCACCTGGAAACCCCACGATGACATCCGTAGTTATTGCTAGATCCGGGCGTGCTGCTTTCATCTTCTCACAAATCGCTAGAAACTTCTCATTCTTATACGGGCGCTGCATTTTACGTAAAATCCGGTCACTCCCACTCTGCATCGGGAAGTGAATGTGCGAGCACAGCTTCGGCAAATAGGTGAAAGCCGCCACTAAATCATCGCGATACCCGATCGGGTGTGGGCTTGTAAAACGGATCCGTTCCAGCCCCTCGATCTCATGCACGGCCTCTAATAACTGCACGAAAGGCGATTTCCCATCCACCTTCGGGAATTCCGTCCGCCCATACAGATTCACGATCTGGCCTAACAAGGTCACCTCCTTCACCCCCTTCTCCACCAAGGCTTTCACCTCCTCTACAATATCACAAATCGGGCGCCCCCGCTCCCTCCCCCGAGTGTCCGGCACAATGCAGAAAGAACAGCGCATATTACAGCCCTGCATGATACTTACGAAGGCCTTAGCCTGCTGCTGCTCCTTCGGGATATGGTCCTTAATCGTATTCTGGCTCCCTTCCTCATCTGCCGTATCCACCACGCGAGCTGAGATCACCCGGTCCAAATTCACCTTCACCACCTCATCCCCCTTAAATTCATCCTCCACCCGCCCCGTTTCCATCTCCGCACCGACTTCATCCATCCGAGACTCCAGCCGCCGACTTAAAATCGAGTCCACATAGTCAAACACTCGGTGATACTTCTGTGTCCCCACCACGAGGTCTAAGTGCGGGACTCGCTTAAATAATTCCTCCCCTCGGCTCTGCGCCATACAGCCCATAAATCCGAAAACAACATGCTCCCGCTGTTCTCGGTACTTCCCCATAATACCCATCTTCCCAAGCGCCTTCTGCTCAGCCTGATCACGAACCGAGCAGGTATTAATCAAGATCGCATCCGCCTCCTTCTCCTCAGAAGTCAGGGTATAACCACGATCTGAAAATGTCTGAGCAACCTGCTCAGAATCACGTTCATTCATCTGTCACCCATAAGTCTTGATAAACACCTTCGGCATCGCCCTTCTCGCTTAACTTCCATTCCACCTTTTGCCAACCCCAAAGCATCGCCGTAAACAGCCCCACTCCCCTCATAATTAAACATTCCCTCATTATCAAATTTCCCGTATGGTCTCACCGTGACCACCCAGACTGACCTCGAGCTCGACTCCTTCATCGAGTTCATGACCACCGAGAAAAACTCCTCTCCTAAAACGCTCGAGAACTACACCCTTGCCCTGCGCCTGCTGCGTGAATTCCTCAGTGATCAATTCACCAAGTGGCGGGCGCTCACCCCAGACCACTTTCGCGCCTACCTCTTCCAGCTCCAGAAAGATGGTCTCGCTCGCTCCACTATCCGCCTCCGCTTCGCCGCCTACCGTTCTTTTTTTAAATTCCTCGTCCACCGCCGTGGTTATCCAAAGAGCCCCGTCGCTGAAGTCGAACTTCCTAAGGCGGATAAGGCCCTCCCCATCGTCCTCACCCTCCCCCAGATCGAAGAACTTCTCGAACTCCCCATGAAGTCCGAGCTACAAGGCCAAGCTCCCCTCTGGATGCGTGAGCGAGACTGCGCTATCTTAGAGCTCTTCTACTCGACTGGTCTACGCCTTGCCGAACTCGCCTCGCTCAACGTCCCAGACATTGACAGCCTAAACCACACTCTCCGCGTGATCGGTAAAGGATCTAAAGAACGCCTCATCCCCATCGGCTCCCATGCCATGCTTGCCATGCAAACTTACCGCAGCAGCGCCGAAGTTCATGATGGCCCCCTTTTCCTCTCAAAGCTCCGCAAGCGCCTCTCCACCCGCTCCCTAAACTCCGTTCTTAAGAAATACCTCGCCCAGTCTTCCATTCCTTTCAATGTCACCCCTCATAAACTTCGTCACTCCTTTGCCACTCACCTCCTCGATCACGGTGCCGACTTGAGATCTGTCCAAGCTCTCCTTGGGCATGCCTCCCTCTCGACCACCCAGATCTACACCCACGTCACGAAGGAGCGTCTGCGTGATGCCTATAACGAGGCCCATCCACGCGCCAAAAGCCCCACACCTTAGAGAAAAGAACCCTCGCGCCTTAATAAATCCTTAGCACCTAAGTTACGCTCGTAATCTGGCGCGTAATTTCTAAGGCCACTGCCAAGGCATCTGCCCCCTGCTGCCCAGTCACAGCCGGAGTCTTTCCCTCTCGCACACTTTCTGCAAATGCTGCTAACTCCAGCTTCAGAGGCTCCTCTTTCTCCACCTCCACCTTTGCCTTCTGAATGCCCCCTCCTTCTTTCCAATACACCTCCCCAGACTGCCCCTGATAATCGAGCGAAAGATACCCATCCGCTTGGAAGACTCGGATCTTCCGTAAACTCTCTGGGCTAATCCGACTCGCCGTCACATTCGCCACACAGCCATTCTCAAAGCGGATCCGCGCATTCGCAATATCCTCACTCTTCATCAAAACTGGCACCCCTACGGCATCGATGCTCGCTATCGGCGACTTCACCAAGTGAAGAATAATTTCTAAATCATGAATCATCAGATCCAGCACCACCCCAATATCCACACTCCGATTAGGAAAAGGAGAAAGGCGATGCGCCTCGATAAACTGTGGCTGATTTAACTTAGCCTCTAACTCCCGCATCACAGGATTAAAACGCTCAATATGACCGATCTGTAAAATACGATCATGTTCTGCCGCCACAGAGACCAGCTCCTGTGCCTCATCCACACTCGGAGCAATCGGCTTCTCCATAAGCACATGAACCCCCCGCCTCATCAAGTCTCCCCCCACCCCTAAGTGCGCCACCGTCGGCACCGCGACACTGGC
>CALFVL010000160.1 GCA_937928425.1 uncultured Verrucomicrobiales bacterium | reverse complement strand
TAAACTCCAGTGTTCTAGGAAGAAGCGTTTTTCACTGGTAAAGAAATGCTCTGATCTTCCGATGAGAGGGCGCAGGACGGTCGAGATTTGTAAGGTGACGAGGAGAAAAATGACGCTCCAAGTTTTCAAATAGATTGTTTTGTTACTGCCACTTTTTTTAAGTAATCTGAGGAGAAAACTACTGCCAAAGAAGAGGGCAATCAACCATACCAGAAGGAGTAGGCTACCGAAGAATACGGGTGAATTTGTCGAATGTGAGAACACCCATAACACAGGGGTCAAAGCAATGAGTAGGCTGGCCATGAGAGTGAGCGCAGCAGTCATCGCCTGAGCAATTTCTTTGATCCCGAGGGTAGATCCGCTGAGGGCTGAAAAGATGTAAAGACTAGGTAGGCAAATGAGACAGCTGAAGCTGATGTTTATGAGTGTTTTCACTAAGGCTGCCCAAAGCTGCTCTTGGCAGGAAAAACTCCCGATGACGAGCCCGATCAGGGAGAAGGCGAGAAGGTTGATGAGAAGGAGTTTCCCGATAATGAGTCTGGGATATTCGTGATGGTGAAGAGTTTCAGTTAGGTTTAGGGGCTTCTTTAAGAGTTCCTCAAAGAGAATATGAAAGGGCAGCTTATCTTGTTTTTTCATGATGGATCGGTGTCATTAGAGTTTCGGCTTTCCACGGGCCAGAGTTGGGGTGAAAAAGTGCGTGCCAATACCAAGCAGAGACTTCAGTCCATTGGCGGTCTGAATGGGTGCTGTAGATTTTTTCACTCACTAGGAACATCTCGTGAGCGCGAGTGGCCCGATAGCGGAGGACAGGGCGTCCAAGTTCATCTTTTTCGATTTGAGAGTGGGTGATGGTAAAGCCCTCGGCCTTGAGACAGTGATAACTAGGATGGAGCATGCGGGAAGCTCGGGTAATATGCCGTGTGATGAGGGTATCATGCCCGACTCGGTAGACCTTAAGTTGTCCGGGGAAATTGTGAGCAAAGCTGGCCTCGTGCGGGCTCAGTGGGATTTCTTCTAAGGGCCGGCCTTGGTAAGTCAGCGGACTGGGAATGGAAGCACTTGAAGGGCTAGTTTCTGAGCGAGCTGGGATGAAATTGATGAGGGAGGCGGCGCATGCGAGACTTAGAAAACGAGTTGAGCTAAGCTTTTGAGTTCGGAGTGGCTGCACAGAAATGGGATGTTGAAAAAGCCGTGCGAGATAACACAGGGTGAGTCCCGCGAGGCTAAAAAATAAGAGGCCGATTCCCTCATGGAGAAATTCAGGGAGCTCGATCAGGCCCGATTCGGGGAAAAAGAGAAAAGTGGCGCGGAGGGTATTGGCAAGGAGGCAGAGCGCGAGTGCGATAAAACTAAGCTGGAGCGTGCGGCGGTAATTAAGATGAAAGAGGGCGGCGAGAATGGCAGTGAGAAGTGCAGTGGCCCAGAGCATCTGTAAGCCACTGCAGGGAGGATCAACTGAGACGATGTGACTGCCGTGAGAAAGTTGAACACCAAGCCGCTGGACGGGATAGCCAATCAGTTTTAGGATGAGCTGCGCGCCTTCTGCCGTGATGATGCGGAAGGGGTAGGCGAGGAAAAAATCAAGGGAGGCTTGTAGCGGAAGAGAGAGGAAGAGGAGACCGATCTGTCCGGCTTGCCGGTGGATACCACTTAAGAAGGCTAGCGTGCACAGGGCAGGAACACTGCGAAGAAGAGGGGGGAGAAATAAAAAACTAAGAGCGTAAATGACGAGAGAGAATTCTGCTAGGCGAGGACTTGAGCGGTGCCGATTTCGTAAAGAGAGGGTGACGGCGAGAGTGAGGGGAATGAGCCCGAAGGACTCGCCACTCCCGTCGCCTAAGCGGTGCCAATACCAGCTTAGAACTGGAAAGAAGGTCGCAGTGAGAGCGGTGTAAATGAGGAGTAGGCGGAGGTTCATTTTTAGTTGTCGCTTAGAATGAACTACGGCGGATGCGGAGCCCGAGAGTCAGGATGGCTACAAGAATGGAAAGAAGGCCCAGAGTGGGTTCTGGTACCGAGCCGGATGAGCCTGAGGTCTTCGCTGAGTTTGAAAGACCATGTGGGAGAGCAAGGGGCTGCATGACTGCCGTGCTGGGAGCATGGTGCGCGCAGGGTTCAGGAGAGATTGCTACGAAGGAGGTGTAGGGGGTGAGGAGTTGGTGCTTAAGTCCGAGGCGCGTGATTTCTGTTTTCTCAGATTCACGATCCGAAAGAGTGGCGAAGTCTGAAAGCTCGCGAACGCGCTGGCGTGCCCAGAGGGTGGGTAGAGTGGGCTCAGATTGTTTCGCAATAAGGGGGAAGCTTTTAGAAATTTTCTTACCGCCACCCGTGGTCCCGGTCATGGTGATGGAAGCACCAGTGCTGTCTCCAGACCACTTGGCGATGAGTGAGAGGGGCTGTCCTGCGAAGAGATCTGGGAGGCGTGCAGGAACGAAGTCGTGAAGGCTTATGCCCTCCGCCTTCACTTGGATATTGGTGAGGACTGGCCACGAGATCGACTGACGAAAGCGCTCACTAGCCTCAGCACTCTCGCTGGGATGGGTGACGATGAGGTGATCATTCCCAGCGAAGTGACTGAGCCCTTCGATGAGGTGACGATTGACGCTGGATCCGACTCCTAGGGGGAAGATATTCGTCCCCTTTGCTTTTCTTTTTATGAGATCGAATACCGCTGACTCTGCTGAGATGAAACCATCACTAATGAGGACAAGAGAGCGGGCGCGGTCGTGATCATGAGGAAGGTCTAGGGCGCGGTCTAGGGCTTTGAGTAATTCAGTCCCCCCTCCGCCACGGGAATTTTTAAGAAAGGCGATGGCTCTCTCGATATTAGCCGAACTAGCGGGGAGGTTTTGATCAGAGAGGAGTTCATTAGCTCCAGCGAAGAGGAGCATGTTAAAGTGATCTTCTGGACGGAGGGTCTCACTGAGTTTGCGGAAAAGATCCTGTGCAAGTTGGAGAGGAAATCCACTCATGGATCCCGAGACATCAACTACGAAGATGAAGTCACGAGCGGGGATGTCTTGAGAAGAAGGTTTATGGGGTGGTTCTACTTGGAGAAGGAGCGTGTTTTCTCCAGCAGCTTCATGAGTGAGAAGCCCGCTTTGGATTTTGTTGCCAGCGAGTTGGTAGCGTAAAATAAAGTCTCGATCGGGCGGGCTAGGAGGGAGTGTTAGCTTCGCTTCAGTTTGGCTATCGAAGTGGATTTGGGCGTGGTGATGGCTAGGACAGGTTAGCGACTTGATGGGGAGTGGGCTAGTGAGCGAGAGGGCGAGTGAGACGCGAGTGGGTATGGAGTCTGCCTTATTAAGGAAGGGGTTGTGGAGACTTTTAGCCTGCGTCTCTTCGCCCCCGTATCTCGGCCCGATCGCGGTAGGGGTCACGAATTCATAGATTCCAGAATGGGGTGTGAGAATCTCAGAGTAGGTGAGAATGATGCTAAGTTCCTCGCCGGGAAGGATGCGGGTGACTTCAAGGGAGAATAGGTTTGGCCGTTTTTGAGTGAGAAGACTAGCGGCTTTCTTTTCGTTTTTCGCTTTTTTGAAAGTGGCTTCCGCTTTTTTTTTCTCTTGAATTTCGGCGATGATTTGGCGTTTACCGATGTTCATCGTCATTCCATGGATCGCTGTCTTAGTTGAGGCGGGGAAGATGTAAGTGGCGTCGATGGGGGTGTTACCGAAGTTGTGGTAAGTTTGGCTTAATTGGACCTGAGCGATGGGGCCGGTGATGGTGACCTCGTGGTGAGAGGATTTAAGCGGAAAGGAGTCGATTTGCTGCTTTCCGTGGATCTGGAAGTAGGGTGAATTCTCTGAAGCAAGGCTAAGCTGAGTGAGAAGGAGAAGGGCCGATAATGGTCTAAAGAGTGATAGCTTGTTATTCATGCTGCGAGCAGGATGCAGCTCTTTTGTGAAGTCTTGATGATCTGGGTGTGAAGAATTAGGGAGAGGGCGCGGGCCGCGAGGGAGCAGGGTGGGAGGGCTTCTCGCTGGACAAGGGAGGGGGGACGGGTTTTCGTGAGGGATGATGAAACATTCAAGTTCTCCGATCGTTCTCTCCCTTACTGTCGCCGATGTTGCGCTGGCTCTGGACTTCTATGCCCGAGCATTCGGCGGTGAGGAGCTGATGCGAATGGCGGCCCCTGACGGGACGGTGGTGCAGGCTGAGATGAAGATCGGGGATTCGGCTTTTTACCTCTCAGTCGGGTCTGAAGATTGGAAGGCGGCACCCACTGCGGATGGGGCTTTGGCCTCCTGCCTCTTCATTATTACTGTTGATGAGGTTGAGCCGGCTTTTGCGAGAGCGCTTAGCGCAGGGGGGGTAGAAATCGAGGCTCCTAAAGATCAATTTTGGGGGATGCGGACCTCGATTTTAGCTGACCCGTTTGGCTACCGGTGGAATCTACGTAAGATTACGGAGGAGCTTTCCGCCGAGGAGATGAAGAGGCGCGCTCATGAGGTGATGGCGGGAGCAGGGGCCTGACTTTGTCTTTAGTTTAAAGTGACGAGGAGGTCGCCGGTGTCTGCGGACTTTCCCTTCTCGAGAAGGACTTCTGCGATGGTGCCATCGGCAGGAGCGGAGACGGTGGTGAGCATTTTCATGGCTTCAATGACGACGAGTTTATCTCCCTCCTTCACTTCGTCACCTGGTTTTACGGCGACTTCACTAATCATCCCAGGGAGGGGTGCCGCGATGTGCTGAGGATTCGCCAAGTCAGCTTGTTGATTCGCTGCGGTTTCTTTCCCGAGAGCGCGATCGACTACGACACTTTCCCGAGGCATGCCGTTTAGCTCGAAGAATAAAGTACGGCGTCCTTCTGAGTCAGCTTCGCCGATGGAGATGAGTTTGATGAAGAGGGTTTTTCCGGGGGCGATGTCTACGTGAATTTCTTCAGAGCTCTGAAGGCCGTAGAAGTAAGCTGGGGTGGGGAGGACGGTGAGGCGATTGTATTGCTTAAGGCTTTCCTGAAATTCGGCGAAGA
Source organism: uncultured Verrucomicrobiales bacterium (assembly GCA_937928425.1). Lineage (GTDB taxonomy): Bacteria > Verrucomicrobiota > Verrucomicrobiia > Verrucomicrobiales > Akkermansiaceae > SW10. The sequence continues at coordinate 2,436 of CALFVL010000160.1, read as the reverse complement.
CTTGGGGATACATGAGGTGGCTGTATAGGTCATCATCGTTAGCTGGGCGCTGGAGTTGTCTTGAAAGTTCTTCTTTACTTTCTTCAAGGTCACAGGGGGCGGCGAGTTCGCCAGGTCTTACGGTGACTGGGATCCGGTCACCGAGGACGATTTTCTGAATCTCCTTAGGCCAGCCACCATCGGGCTGACCGAGACCTCCGGCGAGCATATCTATGACGCTCTCGGGGAAGTCGAGAGGGGGAGCATTCCCATTCAGGAGGTCATCTGCTTTAAGGTTCTGGGTGACGAGGAGCATGGTGAGGTCCCCGACGACTTTACTAGAAGGGGTCACTTTTACGATATCACCGAAGAGTTGGTTGACGTCAGCGTAGGTGTGGGCGATTTCTTGCCAGCGGTGGCCTAGTCCCATGCCATTGGCTTGTTCCTTAAGGTTGGTGTATTGGCCGCCGGGCATTTCGTGAAGGTAGACTTCTGCCGTGCCGCTGCGGGGGGCAGAGTAGAAGGGTTCGTAGTGAGTGAGGACTTCTTCCCAGTAGTCGGAAAGTTCGTTAAGGGTGTCATTATCGAGACCCGGGTGGCGCTCATTCCCATGCATGGCGGCATTAACGGAATTTAGATTAGGTTGGCTGGTGGAGCCAGACATGGAGGCGAGGGCCATATCAGCGATGTCTACTCCTGCATCTGAGGCCGCCATGATGGAGGCGGCATTGAGCCCTGAGGTGTCATGGGTGTGGAAGTGGATAGGGATGGCGATTTCCTGCTTCAAGGTGGAGACGAGCTTAGAGATGGCGGCGGGGTGGGCGAGGCCGGCCATGTCCTTGATACAGAGGATATGGGCGCCCATTTTTTCCAGTTCCTTGGCTTTATTGAGGTAGTATTTAAGGGAGTATTTGGCGCGCTTGGGGTCCGTGATGTCACCGGTGTAGCAGACGGCGGCTTCACAGACGGCCTTGCCATGCTCACGGGTGGCTTCCATGGCGACCTTCATATTAGGAAGGTAGTTTAGGGAGTCGAAGATGCGGAAGATATCCATGCCGGAGTCCGCCGCATGCTTAACGAAGCCGGCGACGACGTTATCAGGATAATTTGAGTAGCCGACAGCGTTTGAGCCACGGAAGAGCATCTGAAAACAGATGTTAGGAATGCGTTCCCGGAGTTCCCGGAGACGCTCCCAAGGGTCTTCCTTAAGGAAGCGCATGGCGGTGTCGAAGGTGGCTCCACCCCACATTTCCATCGAGAAAAGATCGGGGGTGCGCTTGGCATAGACTTCGGCGATGGCGAGCATGTCATAGGTGCGCATACGCGTGGCGATGAGGGACTGATGGGCGTCACGCATGGTGGTGTCTGTGACGAGGAGGCGCTTTTGCTGGCTGATCCACTTTGAAAAGGCTTCGGGGCCTTTTTGTAGGAGGATTTCACGGGAGCCAAGCTGAGAGGGGAGTGCATCTGGTCCTGAGGGGGATGCGCTGGGGGAAGTGTGACTGAGAGTCTCTGCTTTGAGCGTGGAGGGGATGCGAGGTTGGGGGAAGGGCTGGGCTGGCTGCCAGTTTTTAGCAGCAGGGTTACCGTTTACGGTGATGTCGGAGAGGTAGTTTAGGAGCTTGGTGGCACGATCTCGCTTGGGGGTGAATTGGAAGAGGCTGGGCTGGGAGTCGATGAGCTTGGTGTGGGCGTTTCCAGAGCGGAAGGTGGGGTCCGCGATGACGTTTTCGAGGAAGGGGATATTCGTCTTTACGCCACGAATGCGGAATTCGCGTAGGGCGCGGTCGGTGCGTTGGCAGGCGGTCTCGAAGTCACGGCCCATGGCGGTGAGTTTTACGAGCATGGAGTCGTAGTAGGGCGTGATCACTGCCCCGGCGTCTCCATTTCCAGAGTCGAGGCGGATGCCGTAACCGGCGGCGGAGCGGTAGTTGCTGATGCGCCCGTAATCTGGCGCGAAGCCTTTTTCAGGGTCTTCGGTGGTGATGCGGCATTGGATGGCGTAGCCATTACAGGGAATATTTTTCTGAGCAGGGATGCCGATTTCAGGTTCATGGAGTTTCTTGCCCTGAGAGACGAGAATCTGGGAGCGGACGAGATCAATGCCGGTGACGCACTCGGTAACGGTATGCTCGACTTGGATACGGGGGTTCATTTCAATAAAGAACCATTCTTTAGAGTCCATATCGTAGAGGAATTCGACGGTGCCGGCATTGTCATAGCCGATGGATTTAGCGAGCTTGGCAGCAGAGAGGCAGAGTTCACTGCGTAGGTCGCCCTCGAGATCGATGGAGGGTGCAATCTCGACGACTTTTTGGTAGCGGCGCTGGACGGAGCAGTCGCGCTCATGAAGGTGGACTACGTTTCCGTGCTGGTCACCGAGGATCTGGACTTCGATGTGCTTGGCTCGTTTGATGTAGCGTTCTAAGAAGACGGCGTCATTACCGAAGGCGTTTA
>CALFVL010000159.1 GCA_937928425.1 uncultured Verrucomicrobiales bacterium | reverse complement strand
CTAAGAATTGGCATTTTAATTTGAGAGTGGGTTAAGATCGACATAAGAGTGCACTGTTTATAAAACTAAAATGTTTATATCTTTGCGAGATAGCTTTGAGTGACCATTCTGAGATTGTTGTGGGTTTGAAATGAAAATAGTTCAAATTTGAATATGAGATCACTTCAAGATATCTCACAAATACAAATTATAAAATAAATTTGGTGCCATCTGTGTCATTTTTGATGAACTATTTGTTTTGAAAACTTCTTATTCATACCAGCTAATCTCAACCAAGTCCACTCCTCATCTAGCCTACCAAACCTAAAGGAATAGAATTTTCCTAACTACCTTGACCGAGAATCAAACCTGCAACCCTAGTCCTATCAACTTAAGACTCTACCACTACCCCAACGAGGCTCTTATACACATTTTCCATAGAAACCCTGAGGTATTTTTCTTCTCAAGTAAAACTGGCTATGGTTAAGGTTTTTCTCTTTCTAAGAGCAGGAATGTTGTTTTTTTTATACAAGAGAAAGTGTTCCTTGTAAGAAACCTGTCAGGTGATGGCCAGAATTGATTCCTGCCCTTGGAAAGAGAAAAACCTTAACCATAGCCAGTTTCACCTGAGATGAAAAATGTCGTAAGGTTTCTATGGAACCAAAGTATATAATAGCTTTCGCTGGTGTAGTGGTAGAGTCATAGGTTGATAGGACTAAGGTTGCAGGTTCGATCCTATGTCAAGGTAGATAGGAAAACTTATCTTTCTTTAGGTCAGGCAGGCTAGATGAGGAGTGGACTTGGTTGAGATTAGCTGGTATGAATAAGCAGTTTTCAAAACAAATAGTTCATCAAAAATGACACAGATGGCGTCAAGTGTATTTAATAGATTGTATTTGTGAGAAATCTCAAAGTGATCTCATATTAAAATTTGAATTATTTTCATTTCAAACCCACAACAATCTCAAAATGGTCACTCAAAGCTATCTCACAAAGATATAAACATTTTAGCTTTATAAACAGTGAACTCTTATGTCGATCTTAACCCACTCTCAAATTAACATTCCCAATTCGTACCGCCACTCTTGTGGCGCTCTCAAGAGCTCCCAAATGCAAGTATGAATGATGGGCTTAAATAAGAAGTTTTCAAAAATACATAGTTCATAAAAATGACAGAGATGGTGCCAAATGTATTTAAATAATGTATATGCGTGTGATGTCTCAAAGTGATCTCATATTGAAAACATGTTTCATTTAAAATTGAAATTTTAAAGAGTGAGTTAAGATTTCCCTTCAGTGCACATTACAAATGCAACAGCAATTTACTGGAGTTCGAATTCAACACCAAACACAATGCCAATAGTTATTTAACACTTTGCATCAATTACCAAGCATTTCAATATTGAAAAATCACAATTCTTTAGACCTGACATCTTAACACTCTCTCAAAAAATTGGCATACTTTTAACAAATTAATTAAGATATCAGGTATTTTTTTTTAATTGTGATTTTTCAAAATTGAAATAAAAGTTGAGAATGAAAGTTGAGAGTTCCTAAAAATGAGTCTCTTTTAAGAATTTCATCTTTAAAATATATTTTGTTAAAGTAGATCATACTTTAAAGGAAATTGCAACTATTTATTTTTTGGTAAAACATTCTTTTGAGATCGACTTAAGACCATCAGGAGATTTCTGAAAAACTGCAAAATAAATTCATATTATAAATAAAGTTGCATCTACCACTTTTTTGACAAAAATCGCGATGAGAGCGGCAGAAGATCGTCAGGAGAGTTCTGGAAAACTGAAAAATCTGGTCGGGTTGTTATAACCAGATACATGAATTCCTTCGCACCTTTGGCTGAACCTCGTTAAACTAAACCCCCGGTATTCTTGATTATTTCAGTTTTCTATTGTGGATATATCGCTGTTCATAGACAGAAGTCCTGTTTATTAGCCGTATCATTCTGCGGCGAGACATATGTACTAGTTAGTATATTCTCTTTTCTCTAATATAGGTACACATGATTTAGGTTCCTGTCTTCGATGGCGAGCAAAAATGCTGGGCTTTGATTGACTCTATCGATGATCTCCATACCCGTCCGGCGAATATTGAAACATTTCCAAGTCTTTGGCGTAGACCTTGTTCAGCACCCGAATCTGTTCTTCACTCAGAGTCTTAAAATAGGATCGTCTCCGGTCTTCCGTTTTCTTCTTTTCCTCGGCAGACTTGGTTTCTTTCTTCAATTGATCGGCCAGATTTGAGGGAAGATTGAGGACCTCGCTGAGAAAGTGAAGATCGTCTTCCAATGTCTCGTACTTGAAGATGGCGTCGTAAAAGATGTCACAGTGGCCACAGCTAAAATGATGGGTAGACATTGATTAGACATTAGAAATTTACATACTACACTTGATCGTGAGCCACAGTTTCATGAAGAAGTCCTGATCTCATATATTTGTGGGTCAAACATCCCGCTGGGTTACGTCGCGTATTTCAGTGGCTGAAATACTGTATCCCAGGAAGAAGATCGCAAGCTCGAAGCAACAAGAAAATGCCAGGAACCACGGAAAACACACGGTTTTGTCAAGACGTTCCAGGAACAGCACTCGCGTCTGAGCACCTGACCTCTCGCTAAGGTTCTGGTCCCGGAGCGAGGCTGCCATCAACCCAACTCTCCAGATCACGTGCAACCAATTCCCGTGTACTGCCCGACCGTCAAATAATCTCTTCCCGTCGTGTGATATGTACCACTTCTCGTGTGCTACCCGACCGCCTTTTTGGAGCCTTGACATCTTTCCCTGTGAGGGTCTTGTAAAGACAACTCGGGCTGCAGCCTGCTCTGGACCGTGTGTGCTGCTGACCCAGTTGTCGGATATCGATCTAGTGCTGGACTGAGCTCGGACGGAAGACCCGCTAGCGGTTCTCCCTCGACTACTGACTTGGCAAGTGCCTCAACACCCGCTAGCGTCCCCTCCACTGCATCCTAGAACCTCAGACCTCGTCTACGATCACATGTGGCCAGCTGTCAGGACCGCCTAGATGTCTGGACCGTCGGAACTGTTTGCTGAGAAAGCTGCCCTGGAGGAAATTTTCATGTCCATTGAGAAATCAAGGAAACACAACCTTTCAGAGGGCCTACTGAGAGGCGACCAAGTGGCAGACCCGCTAAAGGAACAGGAAATTTCGGCCTTCCCACTGCTCAAGAAATCCAAGACGATGTCGATTACTATGGCCGACTTTGAGGCCTGCATGGACCGAAATGTAGCCAAGAGGTTGAACTCAATTGACGAAGGCCAGAGCAAAATAAATGATGACATAAGCTGATTTGAGGGAGTAGTCAACGCCAACTCTAAGAAGATTGCCAACCAAGACAAAGCAATTAAGGAGAACAGATCGAGCATTGTCCAGAGCCGAGAAAACATCAAGAAGATCAGGAACTTGCTGCCTCTTCCCGCTCCGGTCACCAATCCCACCATCGAGCCCCCCTGACCAGGAAATCAGTTTGGCACGGAGAATGCTGAGGCTGTGGCCTGTGTAAGGGAATGACAAGAACACCATCTAGAGGTTTACTGGGGACTTCTTCAGCAACAAACTTAACCTCAAGGGCCGAATAGAGAACGGCATGGTGGAGCTGATCCAGAGGGTGGCTTTCCCCTCAGGACCTGGGGCCAAAGATGAGGTTCTAGGGAGGTTCAGGGGCTCTAAGGCCTCAGGCCAACTGCGGGCATCAGGCTGGAGATCCCTTCATCCTTGCAGCCTGACTTCAAGGCACTGTTCAGCTATGGAAAAAAACTGAGATTAAGACATGGCGCTGGTACCCGAAAGCACATAAAATTCAACGACATTGACAACTCCCTTTATCTCAACGTAAAGATCTCCGGAGATGAGCACTGGAGCAGAGTGTCAGTGGAGATGGGGATGAAGACGAGGGCAACCGTCACGGAAAAACAGCGGAAGACAAGACTGGACATAAACGGTCCCCATGCGGGGAACTCGCGCCTACGCACGGCCTCCCTATCCGGAACTCAAGCCATAACCTTGGGGGCGAGCTCCAGAGATTTGCGTAGAACTGAAAGCCTCTCTTCTTGACAGGGGGAGGAACGTGCAGAAAGGGAAGGCTCTACAAGCTTGACTAAAGGAAGCAGTGATGACTCGTCCTTCTTTAAATCACCTGAATAAACGACAAAAAATATGCATGACAATTTTCAAGTCTTCCTTACTAATGCACGTTCACTTGGTCCAAAAATAAACAACACTGTAGAAGCACATGACATTATACTGGCAGTTATCACTGAGTTCTCGCTACAGGATGGAGTGGTCCTTGAAAGAGACGTAACTGACTTGAGTATGGTTCTGAAATGAAGATCATATATAAGAAACGGCCTTGTAAACCACAAGGCCCAGAAGAGTAGGGGGAGGAGAGTTGGGTGCCGTTTGTTTCGATTTCAAGGAAGGGGGTGTTTGGGAGAAGTTGGAGGAGGGGGAGGAGGTCGTTTTGTTGGAGGAGGGGTTCTCCGCCGGTGATGACGAGGCGTTTGCAGTGAAAGTTATTTATGAGGGGGGCAATTTGGGCGGGGCTGAGGTCGATGATTTGTTCTGCTTTTGAGAATTTTGTTCCGTCTTGGTGGGGCCAAGGGGTTTTTTCCCAGTTCCAGGTGTAGGGGGTGTCACACCAATGGCAGTGGAGGTTACAGAGGGAGAGACGGAGGAAGACGGCGGGTGAGCCGAGGGTGGGGCCTTCTCCTTGGAGGGTGTGAAAAATCTCTGGCGAGCCATTTGGGAGGCGGGAGATTTTCATGAGGGGTAGGATTTAGCTTATTCTTTTAGAGGAGGGCGTAGTTTTTTAGGAGGTTTTTAAGGGTTTCTAGTTTGTCATCTGAGAGTTTGACGAGGGGGAGACGGATGTCATCTAGGCAATGACCTTGGAGGGCGATGGCGGATTTAATGGGGACGGGGTTGGTGTCTAGGCCCATGAGTCCGCTGAGGAGTGGGTAGTAGCGTTTTTGGAGCTCGAGAGCTTCAGAGTATTCTCCTTCTTGGCAACGCTGGACGAGGCTGACGAGGATTTCTGGGATGAGGTTAGCGGCGACGGAGACGAGTCCCACGGCCCCGCAGGACATGAAGGGGAGGGTGAGGGGGTCATCTCCAGAGAGGATCTGGAAGTCTTCAGGGACGGCCTGAATGAGCTGGTTGATGCGGTCTACGGAGCCGCCGGCTTCTTTATTGGCGATGATGTTTTTACAGTCGTTAGCAAGGCGGGCGCAGGTTTCTACTCCGATTTCGACGACGGAGCGTCCGGGGACGGAGTAGAGCATGATGGGGAGGTCTGTATTATCGGCGACTGTTTTGTAGTGCTGGTAGATGCCTTCTTGGTTCGGCTTATTGTAGTAGGGGCATACTTGGAGGGAGGCGTCTGCTCCGGCGGCTTGGGCGGCTTGGGTGAGGTGGATGGCTTCGGCGGTGGAGTTCGCTCCGCTTCCGGCGAGGACGAGGGTACGTTTGTCAGCGTAATTGACCGCGGCTTGGATGACTTCTAGGTGCTCTTCAGAGTTAAGAGTGGGGGATTCTCCGGTGGTTCCTACGGGGACAATTCCGGAGATTCCAGCGGCGATTTGGCGCTCTATGAGGGCTTGAAATGCTTGGTGGTCTAGGGAGCCGTCGCGGAATGGGGTGATGAGTGCGGTGAATGTGCCTGCGAACATGCGGGCGTTCTAGTGGGAAATGGGGACTTTGGCTAGAGAAGGTCTTTGAAAAATGTGCGAGTGAGTTTTATGAGAATCTCAATTCCTTGCTGGGGTCCGTTTGGTAGTCCATGTGGTAGCTCGCGATGGTCATGCGCTCGACGATGTGTTTCTGAAATTTAAGAAACATGGCGTCATCTTGGTAGATGCGTTTTTTTTCTAGGGTTTCAAATTCTAGGGAGATGTAAAAAGGCCATTCGGAGTCTGGGTCAGTGGCACGTCCAGTCCGGATGCTTTGGACCTCGGGTATTTTAAGGAGGATGCTGCGGGCGCTACGCGTGATTTCTGCGATGCCGTCTTCGTCGACTTCAGGTTTCAGTTTAAAGAAGAGGAGGTGGAGGATCATCCTAGGGGGGAGGTAGGATTAGGATTTCCAGTTTAGGGCACCTTTTTTTAGTGCGTAGATGTAGGCGACGGTGAGAAGACCGGCGAAGCTGGCCATACTCCAAAGGATCATGGAACTCCCGGGCTGTGCGATGAGGTCGGTGAAGCTGACGGCCCAAGGGTACATGAAGACGACCTCGATGTCGAAGATGACGAAGAGCATGGCAACGAGGTAAAATTTAACGCTAAAACGGGGGGCACCTTCTCCGATGGGGAGCATTCCGCATTCGTAGGGGGTTTCTTTTGTCTTATTGTAGCTTCCTTTTTTACCAAGGAGGACGCTTAGGCCAAGAGCAGCGGCGGCGAAGCCAAGGGCTGCGAGGGCTTGGAGGATGACGGGAAGGTAGTCGTTCAACATGAGTAGGATGGGAGTCGGTCGGTTGATTGAAGGTTGAGTTACGGGGTCTTCTTAGAGAACAAAAAGCCCGCGTCATGAGGGACGCGGGCTATTAAAAGAGTCGCTGCTAGTAAGACCAGCACCAATTTTTGTGATTTTATGCTTCTTGTTGAGCGATGTTGTCACTGTGCGCTTCTTGGATGCGCTCGAGCCCACGATATTCTTTACCGTCTTTCTCGACGAGTCCGCGGGTCACTAAGTTTTGCAGTTTCTCATATGCTCTGAGGCGAAGCATTTCTTCACCTCCGCTGACTGCATTGCGCTCTTTGAGGCGCTCGTAAACATCCTCGAAGAGCTCGTTAAAACCAAAAAGCTTTGGATCTGAACTCAGAACATTCACCAGTTCATCGGTGACATGATCAGGGAGTCGACGGGAGAAACGCGTCCGTTTTGTAGTTGCCATAACGGCGTGACCTTAGCAGGGAAGGAGGGAAAAAGCGACTGAAAATCGCTGGGATAATACGAATTTTAAAAATATGGCAAGCATTTTCGTTAATTGTTCTTAATGAAAACTCGGATTTTCGTTGTTGTTCCTTTGTTTGATTCTTGTATCGTGGTGGGTTTGATCATAATTTTTTATTATGATCGTTCGTTTAAAGGGGGAGGTTTGGGATGCGTTGCCGGGGAGAGTCGTGGTGGGGGCTGGAGGGGTGGGTTATTTGGTGAATGTGCCTTTATCGACTTATGATGAGCTGAATCCGGTGGAGGGTGAGTTGATCGATCTCCGGATTTATCAACATGTGCGGGAGAATTCGCTGACTTTGTATGGATTCGGCAAGGATGAGGAGAAGGATATTTTTCTGTTGTTGATTGATCGGGTGAGCGGGATCGGTCCTGCGACTGCTTTGGCGGTTTTAGGTGGCTTACCGGTGGAGGGTTTTAAGCAGGCGGTGGTGAGTGGTGATGCGGCGGGGATTTCTGGGGTGAAGGGGATCGGGAAGAAGACGGCGGAGCGGATTATTCTGGAGTTAAAGGATAAGGTGGGTGTGGTGCAGACGTGGGAGGCTGGTGAGGACCGGCCTGATGCGGCCCGCGATGCGGAAATGGGCTTAATGGCGCTGGGCTTTAAGCAGGCGGAGGCGAGGAAGGCGGTGGACCGTGTGCTGAAAGATCATGGTGATGCGGAGAGTGCGGAGATTATCCGCTTAGGCCTCCGTGGGTAGTCCGAGGGAGTTTATGAGGTCTGGGATTTCTGAGAGTTTGGTGATGTGGTGGGTGGAGTTAGCGAGGACTTTCTCTCTGGCAACGTACCCGGTGTAGGCGATGAAGTGGTTTACGTGGGGGGTGGTTTCTAGGTCACTGACGCCGTCTCCGACCATGATGAGGAGGTCTGGGGTGAGTTCTTTTTTAATTTGTGAGATGACTTCGGGTTTTCCTCCGTCACGGGTGGTGGGGTAGTTTTGGTCAAAGCCGAGGTAGTGGCCGTCTGGGTCAAAGTGGAGGGGGACGGCCTCGATTCTCTGGATGCCGAGGTCCTGGGCGAGGGGCTGGATGCAGGGGGTGAAGCCTCCTGAGATGATGAGGCAGTCCCAGTGGTTTTTTTGCAGGGTGTGGATGGTTTGGCGTGCGCTTGGTTCGATGTGCTGGAGGTACATTTGACCGATTTTTGCGCAGTCTTGTTGGCTAGGTTGGATGAGTTTTAGGCGGCGTGCGAAGACTTCTTCTACGGGGACTTGGCCGTTCATGGCTTGGTTGGTGAGGTCTTCGACCTGGTGGAAGGTGGCGTCACTTTTTAGGCGGGCGAGCTCGTCGACGCCTTCAATGGCAGAGAGGGTGGAGTCGCAGTCGAAGGCGATGATTTTTTTCATGGTGAGTTAGGAGATGTGGACGGAGGTGAAGATGGGGGTGAGTGTAAAGAGGGTGAGCATGTCTTGGTTTTTAAGCCGAATGCAGCCGTGGGAGGCGGGACGGCCGATGAGGTCTTCGGCGTGGGTGCCGTGAAGGTAGATGTAGCGTTGGTAGGTGTTGGCGTTTTGCTGGTCCAGGCCGTGGAGCCAGAGGATGCGGGTGAGGATGGCATCGTCCTTTTTTTCGCCGTTCCAGATGGAGCGGGGGAGGCGGCCTTTGAAGTTGGTGTAGAGGGGGGCGCCTTCGCCGATGCGTTCGCGGATGAGGAAGTGGCCAGTGGGGGTCTGGTATGATCCTTGTTGAAAGCCGGGTCCGTTTGCGGCGGTGGAGATGGGGGCGCTGAAGATGGTTTTCCCGCTTTGGCTTAGGGTGAGTTGTTGTTGGCTGATCGAGACCTCGATCAGGGGTTTAGCCTCAGACGGGGGCTGGCTGTGGGTGGAGTGGTTTGGCATGGTCTGAGTCTGGTGCAGATTGTTGGCGGTTGGGTTCTTGTGGTTTCATGCCGAGTTTCTCGATGAGGGCGAGGTCTTTTTCAATGCTGGGGTTTTTGGCAGTGAGGAGTTTATCACCGTAGAAGATGGAGTTGGCCCCGGCGAAGAAGCAGAGGGTTTGTGCTTCTTCAGAGAGTTTAGTGCGGCCAGCAGAGAGGCGGACTTTGGCCTGAGGGGCGGCGATGCGGGTGAGGGCGATTATGCGGACGAGTTGGAAGACGTCGACTCCTTGTTCCTCGGCCATGGGGGTGCCGGGCATGGGCATGAGGGAGTTGATGGGGATGGACTCGGGCTGGGGGTTAAATTCTGAGATGACTTCGAGCATTTTTAGGCGGTCTTCGGTGGTTTCACCGAGGCCGAGGATGCCACCACAGCAGACGGACATGCCGGCGTCTTGGACGTTGCGGATGGTGTTGAGGCGGTCTTGGAAAGTGTGGGTGGTGACGATGTTAGGGTAGTGTTCTGGGGAGGTGTCGATGTTATGGTTGTATGCGGTGACTCCGGCTTCTTTGAGTTTTTGGGCTTCGTTTGCGCCGAGTTCTCCGAGGGTGACGCAGACTTCCATGCCGAGTTTTGAGACGTCTTGGATGATGTCTAGGACTTGGTCGAAGCGTTGGGTGCCTTCACGGACGCCACGCCAGGCGGCTCCCATGCAGAAGCGGGTGGAGCCAGAGTCACGGGCGGCTTGGGCACGCTTCATGATGTCACATTTTTCCATGAGGCGCTCGGCGTCTACTCCGCTGTTATAGCGTGCAGATTGGGCGCAGTAGGAGCAGTCTTCTGAGCAGCCTCCAGTTTTTATGGAGAGGAGGGTGCAGAGCTGGACTTCAGCTGCAGGCCAGTGTTTTTCATGGATGCTGCGGGAGCGCTGGATGAGGTCGAAGAGTGGAAGTTGGTAGAGGGTGTGAAGTTCTTGGAAAGTCATGTGCGTGTGGTCGTGGTTTTAGCGAATCCATTTTCCGGAGACGGAGGGCATACGCCCGAAGGAGAGTTGTTCGTAGTTGGTTTTTCCCTGGGCTCCGATGAGTGGGACTCCGAGTTTACGTTTCCAGACGGCGGACATGCTTTCACCGGTGTGGCAGCCCCAAGATTGGCAGAGGGCGTTTTTATTGAAGGCGCTGCGGCGGATTTTGCTGAGGTCGTTCTCGTGAATCCAGCATTGGGAGACGGCCATGACGTCACTGCCGTAGTCGAGCATGAAGCAGAAGCGGTTAGAGTGGCCGAAGAAGTCGAAGGTGATGATGTCTGAGGCGCGGTTAATGGCGGCGATGGCTTGGGCGTTGGTGTTGATCCAGATGAGGTTGACGTTGCGTTTGGTGGCTTGTTCGGTGATCCAGGTGGGGTAGGGTTTTTGGTCATCACGGCTGCGGGTGATGTAGCCATTTTTATAGACGATCCAGGTGATTTTGGCCTGGGGACCGTGGGCTTTGCGCAGCTCATCCATGCGCATGGTGGAGGCGCGAATGAAGTTGGCCCACCAGCGGTCATGCCGGTCCCGCTCGACGCGGAGGTTTTCCCAGGTGCGGGAGGCGGGGCCGCCGCAGAGGATGACGTGTTCTTTAGCGAGGAGTGAGGAGCTAAGGGAGATGAGGAGAAGTAGGAGGAGTGACTTCATGTGATGAGCTTGGAGGTGATGTGGGGGAAGTTCAAGGACGGAGGGTGGGGTGGTTTAGTGAAGGGCGTGGATGAGGGTGTGGAGGGCGTTTTTTAGGTGTTCACGCTGGGTGCCGAAGTTAATGCGGAGGCAGCGGGGGTGACCAAAGGTGGCGCCGTCTGAGAGGAAGAGGCCTGCTTTTTCTGCGGCTTGGTAGGGGTCTGGGGTGGGGAGGTCGGTGCAGTCAATCCAGGCGAGGTAGGTGGCCTCGATTCGGGGGATTTTTAGGGCAGGGAGGTTTTTAAGAAGGGTGCTGGTGAGGAGGTCGCGGTTTTGGCGAAGGTAGGAGAGGAGGTCTTGGCGCCAGGCTTCACCGTGACGGTAAGCGGCTTCTGCGGCGTGGAAGGCGATGCAGTTAATTTCTGGGAGGGTGTGGCCGAAGGCGGCGGTGAAGCGGCGGCGTATGCTGGGGTCTGGGATGACGGCGAAGGCGTAGCCGAGGCCGGCGATGTTGTAGGTTTTAGAGGGGGCGAGGAGGGTGATGCTGCGTTTGCGAAGTGGTTCTGGGAGGTTCAGGGCGGAGAAGTGGGGGGTTTTTTCTTCGTTTAGGATGAGGTCGCAGTGGATCTCGTCTGAGAGGAGGATGAGGTCGTGCTTTTCGCAGAAGGTGGCGAGCTGGGTGATTTCTTCTTTGGTGAAGACGCGGCCCATGGGGTTTTGGGGGTTGCTGAGGAGGAAGAGTTTGGTTTTTGGGGTGACTTTGGCTTCTAGAGCGTCCCAGTCGAAGGTCCAGTGACCTTCTGTGAGGGTGTGGTCACAGGTGAGGAGTTCCATGGAGGCGTCATGGTGGATGCGGAGGAAGGGGTGGTAGGTGGGGGTGCAGGTGAGGAGGGAGTCACCAGGTGCCCCGAAGGCGCGGGCGGCGAGTGAGATGGCGGGGACGAGGCCGCCGAGGTGGATGATTTCTTCTTCTGGAGCGGTGTAGCCGATGCGATTTTCGAGGTAGTGTTGGACGGTGCTGATGAGGGAGGGGTGGGGGAGGGCGTAGCCGAAGACGCCGTGGTCAGCGCGTTGGTGGATGGCTGCGATGACTTCTGGAGGGGAGGTGAAGTCCATGTCTGCGACCCAGAGGGGGGTGAGTTCAGGACGACGATCCCATTTGATAGATCCGGTGTTACGGCGGTTGATGGGGGTATCGAAGTGGTGCATGAGTGTTGTGGTTTTTATTTTATGAGGTGGGGAGGGTGTGGGTGAGGGCTTGCTCGATCTTTGGGTTAATTTGGTGTTTGAGGGCTTGGGCGGCCATTTTTAGGGCGTTTTTTATGGCGAGTGAGGAGGAGCCTCCGTGGGCGATGATGACGACGCCGTTTACGCCGAGGAGGGGTGAGCCGCCGTAGGATTCGTAGTTGGTGCGGTTTTTAACGGCTTGGAAGGCGCCTTTGCCAAGGAGGGCTCCGGCGAGGCGGAGGGGGTTGGCTTTGAAGGCTTCTTTCATCCATTTCGACATGGCTTTGGCGGTGGCTTCACAGCTTTTTAGGACGATGTTTCCGCAAGCGCAGTACCCGAGCACCGCACACGGCAACAAGATCCCGGCACTGTCGGGAATTTCACTCGCACCTGCGATGGACGGTGAACCACTTGATCGCCAAACGCCGATTTTAAACGAGCATGAAGACAACGGCCTGGTGATTGACGGAGACTGGAAACTGGTCGCCAACGACATTGCGGTTGGAACGCAGCCAAAGGAAGAGCTCTGGGAATTGTACAACCTTCGAGACGATCGTACGGAATTGAACAATCTGGCAGACACCCATCCGGAACGCGTCTCGAAAATGGCCGCCGCGTGGAGATCATGGGCCGATCAAGCGC
>CALFVL010000158.1 GCA_937928425.1 uncultured Verrucomicrobiales bacterium | reverse complement strand
CATTCGACCACTCTGACACCTGTCCGTTTATAGCCGCCACCTATGGTAGCTGAGCGGGCGGACGCTAGCGCGCTAAATGAGAGCTGGCAACTCTGAACTGCGAATTATTAGCATGTTATGGAGTCTGCGCTTTTCATTTTTCGGGAAGAGTTTACCAAATATCACCTTCTTAAAAGGAACTTTCTGTTATGGAGATTCAAGACCGCTATGAAATCCGCCGTAAACTCGGTCAGGGCGGAGTGGGCGCAGTCTATGAGGGCTTCGACCATCAACTCCGACGGCGAGTGGCGATCAAGCGCCTGCTTGAAACTGAGGAAGTTCGCTCACAATCAGTGGTCGAGGAGCTTCTTAGAGAATGCCACTCTCTCTCGGCTCTCAGTTCCCCAAATATCGTCCAGCTCTTCGATTTCGGAGAAGACCACGATGGTCCTTTTGTCGTGATGGAGTTGCTAGAGGGTGAGACATTAGAGACACTCATCGCACGGGCTCCCTTTACCGAAGAAGATTTCACAGTTCTGGCAGAGCAATCGTTAGAAGGGCTCCTGGCTGCTCATGAAGCCCACCTCCTCCACCGAGATTTAAAGCCCTGTAATTTTATGGTGACTTGGCTGCCCAGTGGCCGAATGCAGCTTAAAATTTTAGACTTTGGTTTAGCGAAGTTTTCGACCGAGCCAAGCAAGCAGACGATCGCTCATGGAAACTCGCTGATAGGCTCCATCTACTTCATGGCTCCAGAGCAATTTGAGCAGTTCAGCCTCGATGGGCGGACTGACCTCTACGCCCTCGGAGCCGTTTTTTACTATGCCCTCACTGGTGCTTACCCCTTCCATGGAGACTCCGTGGCGCAGGTGATGGCCTCTCACCTGACCGGCCAGTATAAGGATCTCAGAGATTACCGGCCGGACTTAAACCCTCTCATTGCGAAATGGGTGATGTCTCTCATTTCGCGAAATCCTGACGATCGCCCCGAAAGTTGCGCTCTCGCGTTATCACAATTTATGGGCATTCAGAATGGCAGCTTTACTCCGATAGAGCCATCCCGCGCCACGCAGATCTCTCAGCAAGAAACGCTCTCGCCTCCTCCAGAAAATCAGCTCCCACCTCAGACTAAAACCGTGAGCCTGCTCCTCCCCGGAGCGGAGAGAAATACCGGCCCAGTCCGCCTTCACACTGGCCGCGTCACCGCCCAGGCCCCTCCCGCTACTGTTCCAGATCTCCCCCAGGCCATCACTCAGGCTGTCCCCCTCCATCAGCGCCCGCCAGAGCACACTGGTGCCATTCATCTCAAAGCAGCATCTCCTACATCTCCTACATCTCCTACATCTCCTGCACCTCCTACATCTCCCGCACCTCCTACATCTCCCGCACCCTCATCATCTACTCCAGTTCTCCCCTATTTCCCTTCTCTTTCCGGCCCTCCTAAGAGGCGAGCTAGGTCTCCCCTCTTTATGATCCTAAGCGGACTCTCTCTTCTAGCAGGGGTGGCTGGCTTCCTCGTATTTTTCTATCTGAAAAAGTAGGAGAATTTTCCTATCTTCACTCGGAAGAGTCAGGCGCTTTCTCTCGGACTTTAGACCCCATCATATCTAGCACCGTTTTAAAGCGCTCGAGGTTCTCGTGATCAGTCTCACATAGGTTTTCATGAGACTTTAAGACATGCTCTTCCCGGGCGTTTTTATCAAAGTCTCCCCCTCCCCCAAGTGGAGTTAAGTCGGCCCGGAATTCCTCTAAACACCCGATCCAAGGCCCCTCCTCAGGCTCAATTTCACTCAGGTGGTGTAGGCCAAGCTCTAGTAGCGAAGCCCTCGTCCTCTCACTGGTCCCTACGATGTTCAACTCGCCAGCTCTCGCTTTTTTAAACTTAAGGCCTAATCCCGCTAGCATGCCCATGAAAGTCGAGTCCATTCCGGGGCAGGCTTCTAAATCGACGACGAACTGACGCTGCCCATCCTCGAAGGCCGAGGTGGCGAATTTTTCAATAGCGGGGCTTTCGAGAAAAGTTCCACGGCCTTCTGGACGGATCCAAGTAAGCCCTTCGGACTGTCCTGTGAGAATGGGGGTGAGTGACTTCACAGCTCTGATTACCTGAAGCATAGCTAAAGCCTCCCAGAGGTCAACCCAAGGCAAAGATGCTGCACCACGACAAAGAGGATCAAGTGCAGGGCGGAAAGCCCTAAAAGCTTCGAGCTGACCCCATCTGGGCGGAGAAAACGCCGCTCAAGAAAAAGAAAAATAAAGGCTAAAATTAAAGCGCTAAAAAACCAAAAAGGCTGCACCCCGAGAAAAAGGATAAGAAGAGAGGGCAATAGAGTCATGAGGTAAATAAGTCTCCTCATCACTCTGCGCCCCCATCTCACGGCGAGTGTCCGCTTCCCCACGAGCTGATCTCCCTCAAGATCACGATAGTTATTTACCGCGATGAGCACCGCAGAAAGAAGACCGACTTGCAGCCCCAGAATGCCCCCTTGCCACGGCCAAGAATCCGTCTGAACGAAGAGCGTCCCACTCACCGCTACGAGTCCAAAAAAAAGAATCACAAAAAGCTCTCCTAACCCGCGATACGCTAAGGGGACCGGCCCTCCAGTATACCCGTAACTGAGGTAAAGAGAGGGCAGACCGATCACGAGAATCAGCCAGCCCCGCGCCTGATAAAGTAACAGACCACAGAGGGCTGCTAAAAAAAGAGCCCCAAACGCTCCCAGATACATCGCGCGCCGACTAATCAGACCCGTAGCGCAGGCTCGCGCCGGACCTACCCGATCTTCATTATCTGCTCCTTTCTCGGCATCGATGACGTCATTGAAAAAATTCGTCGCAATCTGGATCCAGACCGCTCCCATTAAAGTCACCAAGGCAAGGCGCAGGTCAATATCTCCGGTGAGCTGGAACGCCAGAAGACAGGCTGCCCACACCGGCACGATCGCCGCAGGGAGAGTCTTAGGACGCGCAGCCAGCAACCAGGCTTTCCAAAGAGGCATCGTCATCACTTACGAGCTGGCTAGGGGACGCGGGGGAATTTGGAAAAATCAGGCTTACGTTTCTCGATAAAGGCCTGCTTCCCCTCCTTCGCCTCCTCACTCATATAGTAGAGAAGGGTGGCATTACCGGCGAGGTCCAGCAAGCCCATCTGCCCATCACAATCAGCATTCATGGCCGACTTCAGACAGCGCAACGCTAAGGGAGAATGAGCTAACATCTCCCGACACCACTGCAGCGTTTCAGTTTCTAATTCCGCGTATGGAACCACCGTATTCACCAAGCCCATTTCCAGGGCCTGCTGGGCGTCATATTGGCGGCATAAATACCAAATTTCACGCGCCTTCTTCTGTCCCACGATCCGGGCAAGATAACTAGATCCTAAGCCCCCATCAAAGGACCCCACCTTAGGCCCAGTCTGTCCAAAGCGGGCATTCTCCGCCGCGATCGTCAGATCACAGACGATGTGGAGCACATGTCCCCCTCCGATCGCATAGCCCGCCACCATCGCCACCACTGGCTTAGGGAGGCCCCTGATTTTCTTCTGTAAGTCCAGCACATTCAGGCGAGGCACCCCATCATCTCCCACATAGCCTGCATGCCCTCTCACCTTCTGATCCCCGCCCGAGCAGAAGGCCTTCTCTCCCTCACCAGTTAGGATGATCACGCCCACCTCCTCGTCATGGTGAGCCTGTTCAAAGGCCGCCAAGAGCTCATTTACAGTCAGAGGGCGGAAGGCATTCCTCACTTCGGGGCGATTGATCGTGATCTTCGCGATCGCACCATCATCACTCTTCTCGTAGCGAATGTCCTCATAGTCAGCAGCTGTTTTCCACATGCCTGACTCTCAGCTCAGGATGGCCTGGACGCAACGCCCTATTCTAATTTGTCACCACAGCGGCGGCAGAATTTAGCATCCATTAAATGACCGTGGACGCCACAGCTCGGGCACGCATCTGAGCTAGGATCACCGAGGTGCTTCCTTAGGAGCTCAGAAGTGACGATCCCCGTAGGCACCGCGATAATGGCATAGCCAGTCAGCACGTAAAATGCCGTGAGCATCTTACCCACCGTCGTGATCGCCACCATGTCTCCGTATCCCACCGTCGTGATCGAGACAATTGCGTAGTAAATACTAATCGGAATACTCGTAAAATGAGACCCCTCTTCCCCTGACTCCACCAAATACATTAAAGTCCCCGCGATTACGGAAAACAAAAAGACCGTGAAAAAGAACACGACAATTTTAGCGCGACTCGCTAACAGCCCCCGCATAATGGTCTCCCCTCCCCTCACGTGTCCCACCATTTTAAGAACGCGGAACATCCGCAACAGTCGTAAGATGCGAATGACCATCAGGGAATGGGCTCCAGAGAAAAAGAGCGCTAAATAGGTAGGCAGACAGGACAGCAAGTCCACCACTCCATAAAAACTCGTCATATAGCGGAATGGGCTACGCACTAGGCAAATCCGCATGAGATACTCGATCGAGAAAAGGATCGTGAAAAACCACTCCGCCATTTTCAGAATCTCCCCATGGCTCTCGCGAATCCCATCCACACTCTCTAAACTAACCGCCACCACACTGAGGACGATCGCCCACAGTAAAATCACATCAAAAGCCTTCCCCACGGGAGTTTCCGCCTCGAAAACGATGCGCCACAAGCGCTCCTTCAGCGTTTCAGGTTCTTTTTCGTTCACGGACTCACCCTAGTCTTTTCTAAGAAGAAGAACCAGCAGTCTCTTATCGCTAAGAACCCCCACTTCCTTTACGTTCCCAGCTCTGATGACCGGACTCCTGCTGTTCTTGCCATTCCTGCTCTGCACTATTCCCGCGCTGGCCCTCCCCACGCTCGAGGAAGCTCGCGCCCTCCTCTCATCTCCAGACACTCAAGAACGAACCGACAGCACCCGCAAAATTTGGCAAAGCGGCACCCTAGCCCTGCCCCTTCTTAAAGAGCTCATCCATGACCCTCACCCAGAAGTATCCGGGCGAGCCGCATTCATTCTGAAGCGATTTGAAGTCGGCCTCCTGCCCAGTTCTGCCCCAGAACTTCTAGCCCTCAGCGAGGCTCTAGACCGAGCACACCCTAACTCGCGGACGGCCCAGCTCATAAAACTCCTAGAGCACCAAGATGGCAGCCCCATCGCCCTCAAACTACTAAACCACTGGACCCTTCACGAAAAAGGCCAGTTAAGGCGCCTGCAAGACCACAGCCAACTCATCACCGAGGCCCTCTTAGAACACCGCAGACACTGGGAACAAGTTTTCACCTGTCAGCTCTCACCCTCCTGCCGAGCTGCCATCATCACTCAAGTCGACCGACAAAACTCCCCCATGAAACGCAGCATCATCGCCATGCTCGCAGCCCCAGCCCCTGAACAAATCTATCGCGAACTAAAAAAACAGAATTCTAAAATTGCTCAAGAAATCATCGTGATCCTCTCCCGCCTCGCCATTATTAAAAATAAACTCCCGCTCGCTATGCAGATCCTGAGCGAAAACCTCGCGACTGCCAAAGACCGCGACCTAGCCCGAGCACTCGCCTTCTTAGAAAAATCCAGTGGCATCCCCGCTCCTCTTTATGGGGGGAAATGGCAGCTTGAATTCCAAATTTACCAAGCACGGCTGAACCGAAAGCCAAAAGACCTCCGAGCACTCAGTGCCCAGCTCACCGAAGATAAATTCTTCCAGTACGAGAATCACTTAATAAGCGGTTCACTCTCTCTCCCTGAGAACAGAAAAGGCGAGGGCAAGTTCCCAAATGAAGCCGCACTTACAGCTCTGCACTCAGCCTTTGCCACTCCCCCCCAGCCCCCAGACATCGAGGCTCTTTCCGCTGAGACCCTCCTCGATTGGACAGACCTCGCGCGCACCCTCACTCTCCTAAGCAGCCCCCATGAAGCAGCGGAGACCCTTCTCTCCCACGGGCAGCCCTCCTCCGCCATCAGCCTCCTCTGGCACTCTGGGAAGCGCTCAGACGCCCTCCGCCTCGCAGAGGAATGTCTCCATAACGTCGGTGAGAACAGAAGGCCTAAAATCCGCCTCACCCTAAGCTCTCTTCACCTTAAAAATGGCGATACACCAGCAGCCCAGAAAGCCTTCAAACCCTTAATCCAGTCAGACTCCCTTAGAGAAACGGAGAAGAGAAAAGCCATTTCCCTCGGCCTAAAGATCTTTCCTCGCGCTGAACTCCTCCCTCTTGCTCCTAAACTGAACTCCATGCAGGCCTCTCAACGCGCACCCGCGATCTCTTCCTTACTCCCCTACCCAGATAAGGTTTCCATCTTTTGGTATGAGTACTTCCTAGCGCAAAACCCGGGCCAAACTCCGCTCGAACTCCTTGATAAAGTCGAAAACTTCTTAAGTGCTGGCTTGAAAAAAGCAGATGAAATCGTCCGCGAACGACTCGCCACTGCTTCGCAAAAAACACTCCTCCCCAGCGACTCCCTTTATCAGAATGCCCTCTTCTTGAAACTCCCCGAGAGTTTAGAACTCGTAAAAAAAGCCGCCTGGCACCAGCTCTCCATCCAAGATCTCCTCCGCATCATTCAGGACCCTGCCTGGCCTGAAAAGACTCAGGAGGAGGCTTTGCAAACCGCCTTCCAGATCGATCCCATCCATCCGGCCCTTTACTGGCACTCGCTCGCGCGGGGGCAACCACAGATCAGCCTAGCCCAGCTCCACCACCTCACGCTCGGGGATCCTCGCCTCAGCCTCACGCTTGCAGCCCTTAGCAAGAAAAGAGAAAGCCTAAAACTCGCCGTAGAAGTGGCAGACCTCCGTGACGCGAATTCGATCCGTAGCCTCAGCATCCTCGCCAAGTCACTCCTAGCAGAGGGAAAGGCTCCCGAGGCCGCGCGCCTTTACCAAGCAGCCCTCTGCGGAGAAATCGCGATCGGAACTCACCCCCCCTCCTCCATTCCCACCACACTGAAGAACCTCGCAAACTACCTCGAAGCCCGCCGGCTAATGGCCCAAGGTGAGGCCTCTGAAAAAATCTGGCAGCAGCGCCTGCAAGCCATCAGAAAAGCTGCTCTAGAAAATTAACAGCCCAGACAGCTAACGCCCCAGCAGAGTCTTAGCCTGCCCCCGACTTATGCTACGATACTCGCCCTCACTTAAAATAACTGGCTTCCGTGCCCAGGCATTACCTGACCGGCTCTCAGCATAAGCACTGCTTTTCTTCCCCAGCGACCTGCCCGACTCATTAGCCGAGCCCGTCTGAAAAGATCCAGTTGAAAAATCCTGCCTAGAGGCGCTAGCCACCTTAGCTGCCTCACTGGACTTACGCCCACCGAACCAAGACTTCTTTTCTGCTTTCTGAGATGACGAAGTCTCATAAGAGCCCGTCCGGTAATCTTTCCCACCAGACCAAGCAGCTTTCTGATAAGAACTCTGGAGATAAGTCGGAACTTCACGGTTCGCCTTAGCATAGGCCGACTCCGTTGCTGTGCTGAATTGACTCCGCTTCCCCCCCGTAATGGAGCCATTTTCCGCCTGTTGGATATCTTCTTTCTTAAAGGCAAAGGGATTATTCCCCCCATCCTCACCAATCTGGATTTCACGCGCCCCACTCGGCTCAGGAGTCAGTCCACTCTCCTCAGATGATGACGAGCAGGAAACTAATCCCGCGGTCATGATAGAAAAGGAAAAGATCAGCCTCACCCCTAAGAAATAAGATATTCCACTCATAATTCAAGAACACAAAAACCCCGTCAAAAAACACACTTACTCACAAAGAATTACCATTTAGGGACTCTCATTGCCTTTTAAAATACTTTGAGTGCACACTGCCTACCTCATGTCAGTCGCGGAAGACAAACCTCTCTTTGATAAAAAAAACGGACCAAAGCTTCAAGATGGCAAGCAAGACTTACGCGGTGAACTCTCTGCCCCTCCCCATGCCGTAGGCCCCGAGAAAAGTCTCTTAAGTTCCATGATCCAGAATCCCGAGGAATACATCGGGCGTGCCATCGAGGGGAAACTCACTGCGGGACACTTCTACGTCCCCTCTCACGGTAAACTTTTTCAGGTTCTCGTAGACCACTTCGAGGCCGGAAAAACCGTGGAGCTCGTGGCCTTGACCCAGCACCTCATGGACCGCGACCTGCTCGATACACTCGGCGGTCCCTCCGCGATTACGGAAATTTACACCTACGCACCCACCGCTGCCCACTTCGACTCACACTTAGAGATCGTCAAAGAGAAATTCATCCTCCGGAACATCATCACCTCCTGCACGCAAGCCATCACCACAGCCCACGAGGACCCAGAGGACGTCCAAGAGTTTCTCGACTCCGTAGAACAGCAAGTTCTCGAGATCCGGGAAGCCAGCGAAACCACCGTGGAAATGGACGTTAAAAGCGCCGTGGCTGAAGTCTCGCTCTACCTCGAAGAATTCCTATCAGGAGACCGCGGAATCTCCGGAATGACCACTGGCTACTCCGAGCTAGATAAAATGATCAACGGCCTCAAGGCTCCTGATATGTTCGTCATCGCTGCTCGCCCATCCATGGGAAAAACCTCCTTCATGATGAACATCGTGGAGCACATCACGGTAAACTCAGAGAAACCAGCCATGGTCTTTTCCTGTGAAATGTCCACCGTCCAGATCGTCCAACGCCTCGTCTTCTCGCGTGCTCGTTTCGAGTTCCAAAAACTGACCAAAGGCTACACCCCGACCCGAGAAGACTTAAAGCGGATCAAGTCAGCCTCTGCCGAGATTGCCGCCTCTAAACTCTTTATCGATGATACTGCTGGAATCACCATCAACGATCTCCGGGCCAAAGCCCGCCGTAAACACCGTGACGAAGGAATCAGCTGCATCGCCATCGACTACCTCCAGCTCATGCGCTCTACCTCCAAGCAAGCCTCGAACTCACGAGAGCGCGAAATTGCCGAAATTTCAGGTGGACTAAAAGCCCTAGCCAAAGAACTCAACGTTCCCGTCATCGTCCTAGCCCAGCTCAACCGTGGTCCTGAGGGGCGCACCGGATCGGCTCTCGGAGTGCCCAGAATGTCTGATCTACGTGAATCGGGCTCGATCGAGCAAGACGCAGACATGGTCGGCCTCCTCTACCGGAAAGTCTACTACGCCGAAAACCAAGAAGAACGAGAGGAAGATGATGGCGAGGCCGAACTCGTCCTCGCAAAGAACCGAAATGGCCCCACCGGTAACGTCCCTCTCACCTTCATCCCAGCCCTCATGCGCTTCGAAACCCGCTCCTTCACTCCTGAGCCCGCCTAAAATTAAAATCACGAGGACGAAGACTTCCTCCGCCTAGTGGACTAATTTCAGAAACTTCTTCTCCGCCTTATTCGCCACCATCGCAAACACCTGGTCCCCCGCAGCTAACTCCGCATCTGCACCGGGCACGATCGCTAAAATCCCCTTCAAAAGCCCCACGAGCACGCAGCCTTCAGGCCACGCCAACTCACGCACCATCTTACCATCCGCCTTAGAACCCGCTGCAATGTGGGTTTGTAAAACCATCCCATCTCCCAACTCCCGCACCACATGGAAACGCTGAGTGGTGACATAACGTGAAATCTCCTTGCGAGACGCCTCACGCGGACTCACCGCCGCCACCACTCCGAAGTGGCGCCCGGAAGCACTAATCGCCTCCGCATAATCAGCCCGGTGAATCAGGGTGAGGCAATTCTTAGCCCCTAAATTATGAGCCTGTAAACAGGTCATCACATTATCTTCATCACTACGGCTCGCCGCCACAAAGAAATCAGCCTCGCCCACCTGCTCATCCTCTAGCTCCGTCACCGAAGTCGCGTCCGCATTGATCACCGTCGTATTAGAAAGTCGGTCGCTAAGCTCACGAGCTAAGTCCGGATCTTTCTCAAAAATTCTCACTCGGCAATTCCAACTCTCCAGCATCTGAGCGAGTGAGAATCCATACTCCCCCCCTCCGAAGATCACCACCCGAGGCCCCTCCTTCAAGTGCGCCTCCTTCTGCAAACGCTCCACTAAAGTCCGTAACTTACGTGGCGCTCCGAACACCGTAACTATGTCACCCCCTTCCAGCACCGAGTCCGCATGTGCCACCTCATGGCCTCCATCACGGCTGATCAAAGCCACCCGCGTATTGCCCGGAAACTTTAAAGACTTCAGCGGAATTCCCAGCTCATCGCTCTCCGGACTCACCCGCACCTGCTGTAGCTCGATCCGCCCTCGCGCAATCTCCTCCACCACTAAAGAATCTGGATTCCGAATAAACTTCGCCAACTCGATCGCCGCCAAGCGCTCCGAGCTGAAAATATGGTCGATGCCAAAATGCCCACGAAAATCAAATAACCACTCCTCCCGCTGCAAGCCCGGATGCACTCGGCTAATCACCCGCTCCACCCCCATCGACTTCACCATCGAGGCACACATCAAGTTCACCGAGTTCTCACTCGTGAGTGATAAAAATAACTCACACTCGCCAATATTAGCCTCCGCCAGCGCACTCACGCTAGAGCCGTCTCCCACCACCACCTTCCCCTCGATCTCATTCTGCAACTCCCCCGCAGAAAGCGCATCACTCTCGATCACCGAAACCGCATGCCCCTGACGCGATAGCTCGATCGCCAAATGACGCCCGATCTCCCCAGCTCCCACGATAATAATATTCATCATAAACTACTGAGCACGGTGTCCTTCATAAGCTTTAATAATCCGCCCCACCACGGGGTGGCGGACCACATCACTCGTGTCAAAATGATTAAATGTCACCCCCTCCACTCCTCCGAGAGCACGCTCTGCCTCTAATAAACCAGACAGACCATCCTCCTTCAGATCGATCTGAGAAGCATCCCCCGTAATAACACAGCGCGAGCCCTCCCCTAAGCGAGTCAGTGCCATAAACATCTGCTCCCGCGTCGTATTCTGCGCCTCATCCAGAATCACAAAAGACCGCGATAAAGTCCGCCCACGCATGTAAGCAAGGGGCGCGATCTCGATCGTCCCATCCTCCAAATTTTTCGCCCCCTCCTCAAAACCCAACATATCATCAATCGCATCATAAAGAGGCCGTAAATACGGAGCCACCTTATCGCGCATATCACCGGGGAGAAAACCCAGCGCCTCCCCCGCCTCCACCGCTGGGCGAGTCAAGACCACCCGGCTAATGAGCTTCTTCTTTAAAAGATCCAGCGCCATCGCCACGGCCAAATAAGTCTTCCCCGTCCCCGCTGGCCCCAGACCAAACACCACATCGTGCGTTAACATCTTATTTAAATACGCTAACTGATGAGGGCTCCGCGCCACCACCGCCTTACGCCCACGTGCCCCCACGAGCTGCACCTTTGCCAAGGCCGTAAGCCCTTCCTCTCCGCTCATCGCTAAATCTACCGCAGTCCGGAACTCACGTCCCGTTATTTCCCCCCCATTGCGCCGCGCCTCCTCTAAATCAGAAAACACCTCCTGCACCAGCACGCAGCCCTTCTCAGGCCCCTTCGCACTAAGCCAGCCATCCCGCGTCACAATCTGGACCCCAGCCTTTCCCTCTAAATAGCGCAACTCCTTCTCATCATGACCGAAGAGAGCCTGTAAAAAACGAGCACTCTCATACTCAAGCCTGATCTGCTGTTCACCCGACACAGAAAAGGGCCTATCGCGCCCCACCCCATTCTGCAATTCACAAATTCTAACTTTGCCCAATGCAGAGACACTTTTAAACCAAGAGTCCCCGTCTCCTTAGATCCTAGTTCACAGGGCACGAACTGAGCCACAACCACCACTATCCTCCCGCAGTAGTCACCGATCCTCACACAAAAGGCGAAAGCCCTAGATCCTTTATGGCTCTAGGGCTTTCATTGGTTACGGGTGTAGGATTTGAACCTACGACCTTCAGGTTATGAGCCCGCAAGCCATCTATATTTTATAGGCGCTACACAGTTTTCCCGAAACGAATCCCGCAATAGATGCTTTTAAACGCACCTAAATGTCACTAAGTTGCACCCATGAGCAGGGCGAAGAAGAGGACGAGAATCGTGGCCGATAAGTCCGCAGCCATCAATATCACCGTCCGCCCCTACAATTATACAAAGAAGGGAATCTTCTATACCTCGTTTCTTGTTCAAGGCTGGAAGGAGAATGGGAAGTGGCAGAAGAAGCAATTCAAAGATGAGAAGGAAGCCAAGACCTTTGCCAATCTCAAAGAAATCGAGATGAAGAACAAAGGCCGCGCCGTCCGTATGGTGAACACTTCCATGAACGATGAGCAGGTGAAGGAAGCTGAAACGGCCATCGAGAAACTTGGAAAGACTTATACTCTGACCGAAGCCGTGGAGTTTTTTCTCAAAAATCACCGCGCCCCTGATTTCACCATTCCCTTTTCCGAAGGCGTAAAGATCTACCTCGATGAATGCGAGCAAGGTGGAATCAGGCCAAGGACCATCACAGGAAAGAAGAGCGTCCTCTCGCTTTTCGCTCGCGAGACTGGCGACCCACTTGCGCACGAAGTGACCGCCCCCATCATTCAAGCCTTCTTGAAGGGGTTAAGGGCCAAGGACGGCATGACCCCGGCAACGCGCAAGACTTGGAACAATTACCGGAACGAGTTGAATCATTTCTTTAAGTGGGCCGGAGAGAGTGACCTAGCTACCCATCGCCCTTGGTGCTTCTCTAATCCGGTGGAGGGCGTGAGGATCTTCACCGCTAAGCAAGTTTCTGAACAACGCTCCCCCGTGGCCATCACCTCCCTTGCCGAAGTCCAACGCCTCCTCACCGTTCTCTTGCGCTGGCGTGGTGGATGCTTGGCCAAGTGCTTCGCCCTCGCTTACTTCGCTGGCGTGCGCCCCGATGGAGAGCTTCGCAAGCTGGCGAAGCGCGAAAAGGAACTCATCAACCTCAAGACCCGCACGATTCACATCCCTGCCGAAGTCTCGAAAACCAAGGAAGCCCGACAGGTGAAAATCTCCGACTCCTTAGCAGCATGGCTCGAAGCACTCGCAGACCAACCAATCATCCCGACCAACTTCGACCGCCTTATGAAACAAGCCCGCAAACATTTTGAACTTTCGCACGATGAGACGAGGCACAGTTTCATTTCCTACCATGTCGCCCTTCATCGCAGCGTAGGAGATGCCGCCCTCCAAGCTGGCAACTCTGAAAGCATCGTGAAAAAGCATTACCTCAACCTTCGACCCCAAGAAGAGGGGGCCGTTTTCTTTTCGCTCATTCCAGACATCTCCGAGAGGAAAGCGATTGTCTCCACTCATGAGGCCCACCCCTCTCCCGCAGCCCTGCGAGCCATCTAAGATCATGATTCAATCCTTCGCTTGCCGGGACACCGAGCGTCTCTTCACCACTGAGAAGAGCCGACGGTGGAGTGCCCTTATCAGAGTGGCCTTGCGAAAGCTCATTCAGCTTAATCAAGCCAATGACCTTACCGATATGGCGGTCCCGCCCGGAAACCGCCTCGAAGCCCTCAAGGGCCATCTTCTAGGTTTTCACTCCATCCGCATCAATGCCCAGTGGCGCATCATCTTTAGGTGGACAGCTTCAGGACCCACCGAAGTGGCAATCGCAGATTACCATTGAACCTTTTTCATAACGCGATACGTTACACCCATGAAAGCATCCATCACCCCCGGTGAAATCCTCCTCGAGGAATACTTGAAACCTTTAGGGATTTCTCAAAACGCCATGGCCCGCGCCATTAGCGTGCCCCCCCGTGCGATCAATGAAATCGTGCTAGGAAAGCGTGCGATCACCCCGCCAATGTCCATCCGCTTTGCTGCCTTCTTTGGTCAGTCAGAAACCTTCTGGCATGGCATCCAAGTGGAATGCGATTTCCGCGCCCTCTCTCAAGAGAAGAAGAAGCTTACCAAGGGAATCACCCCTGCGAAGGAGTTAGCGAGAGCCTAGAAGATGCCGAACATCGAGAGCCGCCTCGCCATCCCTATTGCGATCACTCACGCCGCTTCCTGAACTCAAAGCCGCTTAAAAAATACCCCAATGAAAATAAACAACCTAGTGCGTGTAGAAGAGTGGCAAGAATGCTCTAAAGAAAGGTGCCGACTGATCTTCGATAAGACAGAGAAAGACCTTATCCGACTCAAGTTTGAGGCAAGTAGAGGAAGTGTCGCGGCCGTCATGTCACTTAAAAAAATCGCGGAAGGGATATGCGGACACCTCGAAAAGATATCCAGCTACAATATCTCCGATAGTAAAAAAAGCCATCCTGACGAAAAGCACCCCGCCCGCGAGGCAGTCGAAAAAGTAGCCAAAGAAAGTCATCATTGGCCAGTGGCATATTCAGTGCGCGAGAAGAAAGAAAACTATGCCGCTAGCTTAGTTGAGCGCATAGGGTTAGGAGATGATTTCCCGCTTGACCTTAAGCGCCCGAAAAAACTCGATTTTGAAAGCCAGAGCGGACTAACTCTTCATTTTTGGGAAATTCTTGAAAAGTTGAGGAGTGATTTTTTGAGTTATTCCAATTCAAAGCAGGAGGAAATCAGAAAGAGATACCGGGACGCAAAAGCTAATAAAGACCAGAGGCAGATGAACAATTGCGTTGAATCTGTGCTTCCCCAACTGGGCATGGAGACGAGAGAGGAATGGGCCGAGGCTATAACGTGGTTTGCAATTTTCGCAGGTGTTGATGCCAAGACACACCCTTATTTAGGGGCGCGGGCTAAGGTGAATGCCTCAAATAATGACCCTTCGACACACCAAAAAGCTTTTAAAAACTTGCTGAAGAAGGGAGTGAAGGATTCTCTTAAGACGCTGATCGAAAGCAAGTAGGGTCGGTTTGAAAAGTAAAAGACTGGAGGAAAGCTAGTTTCTAGGTTTTCTTTGATCGAGTGTCCTTGCATGACCTCGCCAAATGCGAACACCAACAAGCAAGAGCCTACCCTTGTAGGCATCCGCACCTGCCTCGAAATCGTCTTCCCAGACAAACCAACCCGCCCGGGACTGCGTACTTTTAACGAGTGGAGAGCCAGAGGGTATTATCCCCATTTAAAAATTGGGAAGCGCGTCTATTTAGACGCAACCGCCGTTCGCAAAGCCTTAGCTAAGCGTTTCACCATTGAAGCAATTGACTAAAAAAAAACGTGCCTTTCCCGGTGGATGAAAGCGCGTTCCCTACAGTTTTTACCGCCCACAGGCTAACTAATTTCTCTTTCCAGATAAGGCGTAATCTTAACCGATTGCCATGACACAAAATTTACTATTTGAGGCCGATGACCGACCAGAGCGAGAGCTTGGCCGGATCTACAACCCAAGCGCACCAACGACTGAGAGAGACTTATTAGAGTTCTTCAGCGAGATGGCTGCAGTTCTCAACAACGAGCAAGGAAGGGCTTTGCGATGAGCTACGACCTCGATGCGATCAAAGCCGGACTTCCTGAATATCTCCGACATATTGGAGCCAGAATCTTCAAGGAAAATGAGAGCCAAATCATCGCTGCTTGTCCTATTCACGGCGGAGAGAAAGGAAACTTTCATGCCAAGCTTCACCACCCCGGCGGATGGGTTTACATTTGCCGGAGTGGATGCGGAGGGGACGGTGGAACAACGCTTGATCTTCACGCCGCTTTAAACGGCCTTTCTCCACGGAGTCGCGAGAATATCAAAGGAGTTGCCGAGGTGCTTAGAATCCCTGAAAGGGAAAATTTATTCTCTCCGATGACAAGGGAACAGAGGAGATCCACTTTCATTAAGAGAGAGCTCCGAAGAAAAGAGGACCAAAGAAGAGAAGAAATCAAAAAGGTTACAGGGAATTTAAGTCAAAATCGCTCAAAGATTTTAGCCCCTTTCTTGTCCTCATCATGGAAAGTTGATTTCTGGGAAGATTCTCCGACAAGGCTTGATTCACCGGATGAAGACGATGCTCGCCTTTTCATCAGAGCGCTTTTCGATCCCGATGATCTTCTATGGCTTGGCGATCAATTCGACTCAGGAGAACCACACCATGCCGCGAACTTTCGCAAAGCTAGCCAATGGCTTACAGGCGCGAAGCTTCCCCCGCGCATTGCATCAGGAACCTTTAAACCTGCTAGCTTTTCACGCTCAGACTCAAACTTAATCACCTCCCCTTTCATCGTGATCGAGAGTGATGACTTGATAGGCCACAAGCCGACCACCGATGAGGAACGTACCGAGAATAAGAAACTCAGCGCCGCGCTCATCAGGCTTTGCCGCGACCGCCTAAAACTCACTCTCCGCGCCGTCATCGATACGGGAGGGAAGAGCTTGCATGGTTGGTTTGACCGCCCCTCAGACGAAGCCTTGAAATCTCTTTTAAGCATCGCCGAGGGACTAGCCATCGATACCGCCGTCATCACCCGTGCATCGAATCCGCTCCGCCTCCCCGGATGCGTCCATCAGACGACAGGGCAAGCCGCCCGCCTTCACTTCCTCAACTCAAAAAACTTTTAGAAAATGTCTCTTCAAAATAATCAAGACACCGATCCCGCCGCCGCCATTAAAGAATTAATTGCCGAAAACGTGCCCACCCATCCACAACTTTTGTCCAGTCCGTCCACCGCCTTAGGGGAAATGGACGGACGGACAAACGAAAAAAAGTGGCTTCCATTATGGAGGCCGAGTGAGTTTATCAGTTTTGAACCACCTAAAGACTTCATCCTCGCTGGTGACTGTCACGTCACTCGTGGCGGAATCACCGTTTTGGGAGGAGCGCCCGGAGTAGGAAAGAGCCGAGCAGCACTGGGGCTAGCGCTAGCTGGAGCCACAGGCTTAGGCTGGATGGGTTATCCAGTTCATTCGAAGTTCAAGACGCTAGTCATTCAAGCAGAGAATGGCCCTTACCGACTTAAAGGTGAACTCACTGATATCTCCGAAGGTATAGCCGAAAACTTGGACGACTGGATTAGAATTACACCCCCTCCCACCTATGGTCTCGCTTTCACCGAACTTGGTTTCCGTCATGCGGTCAAGAGTGCGATCGATGATTGGCAACCATCTCTCATTATCATCGACCCGTGGAATCGAGCCACCCAAGGCGATAAGCTGGGAGACGCGCAAGTCGCCCTCGAAGGTCTCTTTGCCTGTCTTCCCGAAAAAGCCTCTAAGAAACCCGCAATCATGATAGTGCATCACCTCAGAAAGAAGTCGTCAGACCACCAGCGGAAGTCAGGTCGCGATCTTTTGCATGAGCTAGCGGGAACTTATCAAATTGGTTCAAGCGCCCGTTGCGTCTTTGCGCTCGAACC
>CALFVL010000157.1 GCA_937928425.1 uncultured Verrucomicrobiales bacterium | reverse complement strand
AAAACAATCTATTTGAAAACTTGGAGCGTCATTTTTCTCCTCGTCACCTTACAAATCTCGACCGTCCTGCGCCCTCTCATCGGAAGATCAGAGCATTTCTTTACCAGTGAAAAACGCTTCTTCCTAGAACACTGGAGTTTAATCATGAAGGCTCCCGCACCTCTTGAAACATCTCCTCCTCAAGAAGTCGCCCGAAAGTGCCCCAAGGATAAGGAGCAAGTCCGAGGGGCCTCTCTAATGAACCCTTATCTTATGCAACACGGAAAATAGCAGCGCCCCATCAAAAACCGCTAGAATGTAAAATCACTTCCAGTTCCTCCAGCGTGCTCGTGCCCCCGTCCCGAAGATGACCTCTTTCCAGATGATTTTCTCCTGAGTGAAGAGGAACTTAGCATCAAAATTCTCCCCCTCCAGTGCCTGTCGTAACCAGTAAGCATCATCTTCCCACATCCGCTCGAAGGGGATCTCCGCGATTTCACACCAATAAGGATTCGCCTCTCGAGTCGCAGTCGGAGTCCCCTCGAACTGCGTTGCGGTGTAAACATGGCAGTGAATATCTGGCAGGTCAGACATCACAAACCAGAGTTCGCCTCGTTTCACAGGATCTAGACAAGTGATGTGGAGCTCTTCTTGACACTCACGCAGAACCCCTTCTTCCGGGGTCTCACCCGGGTCGATTTTCCCTCCCGGCCCATTAATTTTACCCATCCCAATCCCCGTCAGTTTCTCAATCAAGAGGACGCGACTACCTTGATGGACAAACATCAAGGTGGCATGGAGATCAGGGGTCCAATTTGCCCAGTCTGGCACTCCTCTATTCTGGTTCTCGGGCATAAGCGGCAAGCTATTTGCAGGTGGCTTAGGCTGACACTGCGGTCTCTATGAGCATTGTCAACCTCCGCTCACATTTTTGCAGGAGCTCTCCTCTTTAACGGTCGAGAGCATTCAGGAAAAGCCTACAGAACTCAGAAAACGATACTCGTATAAGACTCTGCGCCTAAAAGACCCTCAAGCTGATCTGGCCTAGTCACTCGCATTTTATAAATCCAGCCCGTATCATAGGGATCTGAATTTACCTTTAAAGGATCAATGACGAGATCAGTGTTCACCTCGATGATTTCCCCTGCGATCGGAGCATAAAATTCACGATTCATGATCACACTCTCCACCACTCCAATCGGTGATCCTTTGTCAATATCACCTAGGTCAGGAAGCTCTACGAAGACGACATCACTCAGTTCTTCCTGAGCATGATCTGTCAAACCGATCGTGGCAATTTCACCCTTTAGACGAATCCAGCCATGGTCCCGAGTGTAGTGTAAATCTGAAGGTGTAATCATCGCGTCTGGGAAAAGTTTTAATCGTCTACGGAGCTTTGTGACAACTGCAAAGCCAAATTAATCGCAGCGCCGCACACAAATGCTGATGAAGCTTGTCAAGCCGAGACCCCCACCGTTTCCTTGTTCCGGAATGAGGCTGAATACAAATCTCGAAAAAAACTTCTCATGGCTCGCCTTCCCCGGGCTCATCCGGGCTATCGTGCTGATTCAGTGTGCAGTTTTCGCACTTGTCACTATAAGGCCAGAGGCCGCTAGCTTCTTCACAGTCTCTCCGGAAGGCCTCGCGCAAGGCGAGTACTGGCGGCTTCTTTCCTGGGTCTTTTACCCCTTTGTCGCGCCTGATGATGGAGCCTTCCGCTTCCTGAATGTCATTTTACTCCTCATCATCATGAAAATATCTTTCCTCATTAGTGACTCTCTAGAGCACGCATGGGGGGAAACTCGCACCAGCTTCTATGTTTACGGATCATGGCTCTGCCAATCGGCCATCCTCGCAGGCATCGCCCTGATGGGCATCCCTACTGCTGGGCTCGATACTCAGATCTTCTATCTTTCACTCTTCTTCGCCTTCGCCACTCTTTACCCTGACTACGAGTTCGCTCTTTTTTTCGTTCTTCCCATCAAGGTCTGGATCCTTGCGGTTCTCTCAGCCGTCATGCTCCTACTCGGCGGCCTTAGATTCCCCCCCTTACTTCTCATCTACGCCTTCTGTTTCCTCCCCTACTTACTCTGGGCAGTCCCTCGACTCCGCCGTTACTCGAAAAATCGGAGCATGATTTCTGCGCGGCGACTCAAATTTCAGTCTCATACGCAGGGGCAGAAGAGCAGCCACCTGCACTGCTGCGCCATCTGTCAGCGGAATGAACAAAGCCACCCCGATCTCGAGTTCCGCGTCTCCTCTGATGATCAAGAGTATTGCTCAGACCACCTTGACGAGCTAGGAAAGCCCCGAGCTTAAATAGTCCAGCTCTGGCCTATCTCTCCGGAAGCCCGATGTAAATCAGCCCTGAGCCCGAGTCCAATAGAGCTGATCCTGTGCTCAAAAAGTCCATCCCTAAGATCCCATCCACTGGGCGGCCTGCTCCATCTCGAAAGTAGCGCCTCACTTCACCCAAGGGGGCTACTGAGAGATCGAAAACGGCAATTCGGACCTCACCAAATTCTAAATTGTGCAAGCGAGCATGGCGCAGAGCCACTCGGTCACCTGAAGCATCAATCATCCTAGAGTTAGTCGCTCGGCTTGGGATATTAAATTTCTCAAAACTCTCTGCGGCCATCACCGAGACTTCTGCGCCGGTATCTACCACCCAAGTGACTAGGCGTCCTTCCAAACGTCCCTCTAAAATAAGATGAGGTAGCCGACCCGCAGTGCCTAATGTTAGAACCTTCTGCCCCAGCCCTGAACGGGCTCCTAATCCGGGAGAAAAAGGCTTACGGGCACGCTCAGAACGTGGCCCAGGGATCCACATTCGTTCGGCGGGAATATCGATGAGCGCTCCGGTGGCAGAGAGGGCATCTAAGCCGACCTGTCCCGCATAGCTACTCGTCGAGGTTTTACGCCCGGTGCTAGGAGCGATCGTAAAGGGAAAGCGTCTCGCCACTATCGAGCCGATTTGAAGAGAACCGTAACCACGGCCACTAGAAATCTCGCGCCCTAGGGCACCCCGAGTGATCACTCTTACCCCATCACTCTGGCGCAGCCCTACTGACGAGGCCAATTTTTTATCAATGTCCGTGCTATTCGCTCCTGAGTCGATCAGGAAGCGCATGGGAGCATCATTGACCTTAAAAACTGCGGAAAAGCGAGCATCCCCGCTCACCATCCCTAGAGGGACCGGCTCATAGCCGAGACTTTCCAAGCGACTCGCCCGAGTCCCACCAAAACCGGGGAAACTAGAACACTGGGTCAGAAAAAGGCATACTAAAAAGGATGCCAGAAGATGTGCACAAGAACGTTTCATCAGGGGTTAGTAAAACAATAAGCAATCGTCACTCTCCTGCAACCTCGCATTTCTTAGACTCACCAAGCTGGCCCCACTTCCCAAGTCTCCAGCATCTCTTCTGGACAATCATCAAGAAAGCGTGATGGCCGTGTGATCACATCACCAGTGTAGCTCTTGGGATTAATCTGCGGGTAGGTGAGATAAAGCTCGTCCTTAGAGCGAGTCAGGGCGACGTAGAAAAGACGCCTCTCTTCCTCAAAGCTAGCTTGATCATCCGCCTCTAGCACCCGCCCATTCGGGAACATCCCATCAGCCAGCCAGATGAGGAATACCACTTTCCACTCCAGCCCCTTCGCTTGGTGGATCGAAGACAGCACCACCTTTTCATCATCACTCATCGACTGCTTACCACTTGGTTCGCCATCTACTGAGCTCATTAAAGATAACTGGCCAAGGAGTTCTAAAATGTCATCAAAGCCCTCCGAGTAGAGGATGAGCTGCTCAATGTCCTGACGGCGATTATCATAGTTCTCGAAGCTCGCCTTCATGTAATCATCGTAAACGCCCTCGAGGATACTTGTGATCATTTCTGCTGGGCGAGCGTAGCCATC
The DNA here is from genome assembly GCA_937928425.1 of uncultured Verrucomicrobiales bacterium. Taxonomy (GTDB): domain Bacteria; phylum Verrucomicrobiota; class Verrucomicrobiia; order Verrucomicrobiales; family Akkermansiaceae; genus SW10. Next base: position 1,384 of record CALFVL010000157.1, on the reverse strand, counting down.
ACCTAGCACGAGTTCATCGAGTGTGTAACAGAGCTGTTCCCAGTCCTTCCTCGCCTTCGCCGGGACCGAGAACTTTAACAAGTGGGTCGAAAAACTGGAGGGTGGTTCTTCATCTCGAGAAATTCCAAGCTTCAGCCAGGCCCGCCATAACTTCGTGGCAGTCGCCGCTCCTACTCCGGGAAGTAGTAGGCAGAATCTTTTAAAACTCACCTCATCACGCCGGTTCGTTGCGAAGCGTAAAAAGGCGGCAATGTCCTTAATATGAGCCTGCTCGAAGAAGCGTAAACCACTGGTGATTTCGAAAGGAATATCCCGTGAAGTTAGCTCCATCTGAATTTCTAAACTCTGGTGATGAGCCCGGTAGAGCACAGCCATCTCCTCCATCTCGATCCCCTCATCTCTAAGTTCTAATATCCGCTGGGCTATGAAATTAGCCTGAGATCTAGGATCCTCCAAGGGGACTAAAGCGGGCAGCATAGAGCCACCTGAACGAGCAGCCCGCAGGGTCTTTTTAAACTGCTTCTTATTCGCAGAAATTGCGGCATTCGAGAGGCTTAATACCTCGGGCACACTGCGATAATTCGTCTCAATTTTATAAACGGAAGCCTCCGGATAGCGCTCAGGAAAAGAGAGAATATTATCCATATCGGCACCACGCCATGAATAGATGGACTGGGCATCATCCCCCACCACCATCACGGAATTTTGAGGCTGGGCGAGAAGATGAATGAGCTCACTCTGGACGGCATTGGTATCCTGATACTCATCTACCAAGAGGTATTGAAAGCGTTTTTGATAGAGATGACAGAGTTCCTCATTCTTCTTAAGGAGCTTAAGCGGAAGGATGAGAAGATCATCAAAGTCTACCGAATTCGTATCTAACTTCTTCGCAGAGTAAGCCTCACCGACTTGCGCAATTTCGGCCGCCCATTCTTCGAAGTATGGATAGCGGAGTTCGATAAGATCCTCGAGACTCACTCCGGTGTTCTCGACCAGAGAGAAAATTGTGATAAGGACATCAGCCTTCGGAAAGCGGCGCTGCTTGGTGTCGATATCGCACTCCGCCACGACAGTATTCATGAGCGACTTCTGATCATCACGATCCATGATCGAGAAGGAGCGAGTCAGTCCTAGCTCATCAGCATGGCGCCGCAGGATCCGATTCCCAATCGCGTGGAAAGTCCCACTCCATAAGTCGGTAAGATCCAGCGGGATGAGCTCTCGCACCCGCTCCATCATCTCCTTAGCTGCCTTATTGGTAAAGGTTAAGAGAAGGAGGTTTTTTGGGTCAACGCCCTGATCGAGGAGATAAGCTACCCGGTAAGTCAAAGTGCGCGTTTTCCCAGAACCCGCCCCTGCAATGACGAGGGAGGGGCCAGGCCTA
>CALFVL010000156.1 GCA_937928425.1 uncultured Verrucomicrobiales bacterium | reverse complement strand
CGTTCACTCTGACTCAAAGTATGTCGTAGATGCGATGTTAAAGGGCTGGCTGCTAGGGTGGAAGAAACGAGGGTGGAAAAAGGCAGATAAGAAGGAGGTTTTAAATCAAGATCTTTGGCGACGACTGGATGCGGCAGCCGCCAAACATAAGGTCACTTGGAAGTGGGTGAAGGGACATGCGGGGAATCCTCTGAATGAGCGCTGTGACAGCTTAGTCCATGAGGCGATTGATGGGGGAGATTTGTTGCCTGATGAGGCTTATTTAGACCAGCAGGTAGGAGAATAAAGCGGAGCCTTTTAAAAAAAATCGGAAGACAATGCTCTTTATTGCGTCTATCTTACCAAAATGAAGAAAGGTGCATGGATATGGATGACTTTGGGACTGCCTGTGTCGGCCTTGATTTTTCGGGACGGCCCTAGTCCTGCTGCGAATACTGAGACGGCACCCACTGGTGTCTATGCAGATAGTGGGTGGCAGTATCAGATTCGCTTTGCGAGTTTTCACGGGACGATGGTCTCGCCCAAGCACTTTATCACAGCAGTACATCTCGGAGCGGGCCAGACCGAGATTAGCCAACCTATGCACTTTAATGGGGTCGAGGATAAGACCTACACGATCAGGCCGGGGTCACGGACGGTGATCGGAACCACCGATTTAGCGATTTTTGAGATTTGGGAAAGCTTTGACACTTTCGCTCCTTTGTATTCGCGCTCGGATGAGGCTGGGAGAGAATTAGTGGTCATGGGGCGTGGTTTCGGGCGTGGTTCTGAGCTGAGCGATCGGGGGTGGACTTGGGGGGCTGCAGCGACGCGAAGATCCCGCTGGGGTAGAAACACCGTAGGTGGGGCGCTAAATGCGGGTGGGAATGATTTACTATTTTTCGATTTTAGTGATGTGCTGGGGCAGGATGAGGTGGCTGGAACCGGCGGTGATTCTGGAGGAGGGGTCTTTATTAGAGATGGTCAGGTCTGGAAGCTTGCTGGGGTGAATTTCAGCGTGGATAGCTTATATTCACAAGCAGCCGTCCCCGCGAACTCTAATGCCTTCCGCGGGTCTCTCTACGAAGCTGGTGGCATTTTTCTCGGGAATGATGCGAATGGGTGGAACCGCATCTCTTCATTTGGAAATTCTCTAAATCCTGCGAGTTCCACATTCTTTCGCCAATCTAACACTTATGCTTCACGGATAAGTAGCAGCCTCCCAGCCATTCAGGCGGTGATCGATCCTGCTCTTGCGCTGAGTGGACTGTCTTCAGGGCAGCGCTTTGAGGCATGGTTGACTGGGGCTGGGATAGCTGCGGGAAGTACGGCGGCTGGAGATGCAGATTCCGATGGGATTAGTAATCTTGAAGAATACCTGAGTGACTCTGATCCCAGTGATGCGGGAGATGGGCAGCGGCCCTTCACAGTCGAATTTTTGCTTAATGGAGATCATCGTTTCACCCTTGTAGAGAGTCTCGATTTAGAGGGTCGCGGCTTGACCACCGAGATTCAGAGCTCTCCTGATCTGCTAACTTGGACCGCTGTAGCTGATGCTGCCGAGTCTGCGAACACTCCTGATAACTCCCTAGGGGTACGGACGAGGGTCCTTGAACGGACGCCAAATGAAGCTGGAGCGCTCTATTATCGTCTAGAGATTACTCTCAGTGCTCCTTAGGGGAAAGTGCAGGTCGATCCGTCCTGTTCTCATTTTATCACTATGTCCGAGCATTCAGTAAGGCAGTGTTAAAAGTCTAAAATGGTTTTAAAGAGCTAGCTTTTTTTAAAACGTCGGGATCTAATTCGCTTAGGAATTCTTTATTTTCAAAAAATGATTGCTTTTTCAGATTTTTGTGTTTAAATTTTCCATCCCTTACACCCTCTTAAATGATTTTTTTAATTCAAAAAATGATGGCAGTCCTTGTGGGCTTGTCCGTTTTTACGACAAGTGTGCACGCAGTGGAGCCTTCTCTTTCTGAAGACGCGGCTACGATTCCGGAGCCTTCGGTGGCTTTGATCGGCGGACTTTGTGGAATCATCTTTCTTTTCTGGCGGCGTAAGTGATTTGCGCGCGGTTTCGGGTAAACTCTTGCTTACTTCTTGCTATTAGCACGAAAGGCTGAGACTTCTCGCTTCCTTCTTCGTGCCGAGTTGTTTGCCACGAGGATCGTTTAGTAACTCACGCTCACATGGATACGCCTCCCTTTACTGATCTCGCCCTGCCAGAGCCTCTCCTCGCGGCGATCCTTGACATGGGTTTCGAGAGCCCATCGCCGATTCAAGCGAAGACGATTCCGCTGGCCTTGGAGGGGAAAGACTTAATTGGTTTATCCCAGACAGGATCTGGAAAGACAGCGGCCTTTGCCTTACCCACTCTTGCTCGGATAGACCCTCACCTTGCCGAGCCGCAAGCCTTAATTGTCTGCCCGACTCGTGAGCTCGCAGTGCAGGTATGTGAGGAGGTCTTCCGCTTAGGGTGTAAAATTAAGGGATTACGCGCTTTACCTGTATATGGAGGGACTCCGATTGAGCGCCAATTAAAGGGACTCCGTAAGGGAGCTCATGTCGTGGTCGGAACTCCAGGGCGACTCTTAGATCATCTGAAGCGGCGTAGCTTTAATCCCCAGAAGATTAAAACGGTCATTCTGGATGAAGCGGATCGGATGCTCGACATGGGTTTCCAGGAAGAAATGGAAGAATTACTGGCTGCTCTCCCTAAGGAGCGCCAGACAATGTTTTTCTCCGCCACCATGAATCGCCGGGTCAGCCGCTTGATCGAGGAGTTTGGTAAAAAACCGACTCTCGTCGAGATCGAGCGTAAGTCGCTCACGGTCGATGCGATTGATCAGGCCTGCTACGAAGTACGGCAAAGATCGAAGGTGGAAGTTCTCTCTCGTCTCCTAGACATCGATCCGCCTCGTCTCGCAGTGGTTTTCTGTAACACGAAGCGCCTTGTTGATGAGGTGACAGAGGGGCTTTTAGCCCGTGGATACACTGCGGACCGACTGCATGGTGATATCACTCAGCAAATGCGTGAGCGAGTTTTAGCCCGCTTTCGGGAAGGCACGGTCGAGATCCTTGTGGCGACAGATGTGGCGGCACGGGGGCTAGATGTGGATGACATTGACCTCGTGGTGAATTATGAAATCCCACATGATCCGGAGGACTATGTTCACCGGATCGGCCGGACCGGGAGAGCAGGTCGTTCTGGAAGAGCCGTGAGTTTCGTCTTCGGGCGGGACATTTATCGGCTCCAAACGATCGAGAAATACACCCGTCAGACGATTCGGCGGGAGCGTGTCCCAAGTCAAGAGCAGGTGGAAGGGAAGCGGGCGGATAAGCTCTTCCAAACCATTCAGGAGAGTTTAGAGAAGAGTAAGGTCAAGGACTACCAGACTTACTTAGACCGTCTCTTAGAGCAGGGTCATACTGCAACAGATATTGCCAATGCGGCCATCACGCTGCTGCGGGATTCTACCACTCGGGAAGGAGAATTTATCGCAGAAGATAAGCAGAAAGAGGCCTTCGCGAATGAGCGTGAACGCTCGAGCTGGAAAGATCAAAAACGTGGCGGCAAAGAGCGCCCTGAGCGTGGTGATCGTAAGGCTAAGCCGGAGCGAAATAATGGGAAGGGAATGAGCTGCTTGTTCATGAACTTGGGTAAGGCCCAGCACATTAAGCCCGGTGATATTGCAGGGATGATTTACCGGGAGTGTAAGGTCCCAGATGGCTCCTTAGGTAAGATCACGATTTTCCCAAAGCACAGCTTGGTTGATGTCTCTAAGGATGTGGCTAATGATGTCATCGAGGGGCTGCGTAAAGCCACCTTGCGAGGTCGTAGCTTTAAGATCGATCACGATCGGAAGAAGTAAGAAGAGGGCTCGATCTAGATGGGGCTTATGAGTCTTTTTTCCTTAGGAGTGTGAAGGGTGGGACTTGGTTTCTTTGCTAGGAGCAGGGGGCAGAGACTAAGAGTCTCTGTTACGGGTAGTGGAGATGGTGGAGGGGTCTGAGGAGTCATGAGGGGGCAGAGGGAGGGGTCACTGAAGTCGGGAAGGCCGTTGACACGGCGGACGAGGCGTTCGTTGACGTGGCGGAACTTGCCGTTTTTTTGGTAGTGGAGGTCAGCAGAGGCGAAGTGTGCAGCGAGGGCACGACGTGGTTTATGGCCGAGGTTAGGTGGGTTACCGTGAAGGGTGGTGGAGGAAAAGAGGATGAGATCACCGGAGTTCAGAGCGATGCGGTGAATCTTCCTACCGCTCATGATACTGAGAGGACCCATGGCGGGGGTGAAGTCAGTGAGGGGTATCCAGGCCGTGAGCATTTGGGAAGCAGCGCAGGTGCGCCAGCGGGATTCTTCCCGATGCCAGTGGTAGTTTTCTTCGGCTTCGGTACGGGGTTCTTCGTAAAGAAGCTGATCATGCCAGAAGCGGATTTTTGGGAGCTTAAGTTGTTCGCAAATCAATCGGGCAAGACGGCCATCACGTAGGAGGGTGGCGAGTTCTGAGCGAAAGAAGGAGGCATAGGGGTGTTTACGGCAGCGGGCACGGGTGGGGCGGGGAGGGGGCCATTTGAAGTCTGGAGTGGTGTTAATGTGGCCTTGGTAGTAGGCGTCTTGGGCTGTGCGGACGCGGGTGATTTCTTCCTGAGGGAAGAAGTTTTTTATGATGAGGTGGCCTCCGGGTAGGAGTGAGGGGCGTCGTTTTTCTGGGGGACGCATGGTTTTACGGAGGGATGCTTAGAGGCCGAGCTGGGTGGTGGCAGCTGTGATGAGGGCGGGGAGGTTATCCCGTTCAGGGGCGGCACCACGGGCCATGTCTGGCTTACCACCGCCTTTGCCGCCGGCGATGGGGCTGAGGTCTTTGATGAGGTTACCGGCTCCGAGGCCAGCTTCGTTTCCGTCTTTTCCGCAGAGGGCGCCGAGGTGGAGCTTTTGGCCGTCGTCGATGATGATGAAGGCGGCTTTAGGGTAGTGGATTTTTTTGAGTCCGTTAAGGAGTTCTTGGAGGAGGGCGGGGCTGCCCTGGGTGTTGAGGAGGATGTTTTCGGTGAGATTTTGCTGAGCGAGGAGCGAGTCGGCTTGGCGGGCGGCGTGGGAGGCTTCAGTCTTTTTGAGGAGTTTTTCGGCTTCGATGGCTGCTTTTTTAAGGTCCGCTAGGGAGTCCGATGCGGGCTTGAGGGCTTGTGCTCCGTATTGTTCCAGGGCTCCGTTGGCGTTTTGGAGCTTGGTGAGAGTTTCGGTTTTTTCGCTGGCTTCTTTTTCGTTTTGTTCGGCGAGGAAGGCTTCGGCGGCGGGGCCGCAGAGGGCTTCGATCCGGCGGATGCCAGCTCCGGTGGAGCCTTCTGATTTGATTTTGAAGAGGCCGATCTGGGAGGTGTTACGGAGGTGGGTGCCGCCACAGAGTTCCATGGAGTAGCCATTTAGTTTGATTTCTGTGCCTCCGATTTGGACGACGCGGACAAGGTCGCCGTATTTGTCGCCGAAGAATTGCATGATGTCAGCGCGGTCTTTGACGTCATTATGGGGGACTTGGGTCCAGGAGATGGGGTCTTTTGCGAGGATGGCGGCGTTGACTTTATCTTCGATCGCTTGGAGTTGGGTGGGGGTGAGGGCCTTTGAGTTGAAGTCAAAGGTGAGGCGATTTGGTGAGACGGAGGAGCCTTGCTGAGCGGAGTCTGGGGAGACGATTTGGTGGAGGGCCCAGTGGAGGAGGTGGGTGGCGCTGTGGTGGGCCTCGATGGACTGGCGGCGAGTGCTGTCTATGCTGAGGATGATTTGGTCGCCGGGCTGGAGCTGGTGATTTGCGATGATGTGGGCGGTGGCGTTACCGATTTTTTGGGTGGTGGAGATGGTGAGGGGTTCTGAGGAGTTATGGGGGGGCAGAGACTGAGAGTCTCTGTTACGGGTGGTGGAGGTGGTTAGGGGGGTGGCGCTTCCTTGGTCGCCTTCTTGGCCGCCCATTTCGGTGAAGAAGACGGTTTGATCGGTGATGATGAGGTCGCCGTGGATTTCTAGGATGGTGGCTTGGCAGTGGTGCTGATCGAAGCCTAGGAATTCTGTGACGGCGTGGGTGGAGATGTCGGTGGCACGGACGATGCTTTTCTTTTGGGATGCGCGGGAGAGTTGACGGGCTTCTTCCATGTGGGCTTCGACGGCTGCTTCGTCGAGGGTGATGCCACGTTCACGGCAGAGGAGGGCGGTGAGGTCGATGGGGAAGCCGAAGGTGTCGTAGAGTTGGAAGGCGTCTTCTGGGGGGAAGGTTTTAGTGTGGGCTGATTTTTCGAATTTTTCGAGACCACGGTCTAGGGTTTTATTGAAGGCTTGTTCTTCGGTGGCGAGGGTTTCTTTTATGATGTCTGCGCGGGTGTTTAGCTCGGGGAAGACGTGGCCGAATTCTTGGATGAGGGTGTCGACGAGTTTTGGGAGGAAGGGTTCTGTGCCGTCGAAGCCGAGGGTGCGACCGTATTTAACGGCGCGGCGAAGGATGCGGCGGAGGACGTAGTTCCTCCCATTAGTGCCGGGGATGATGCGGTCTGCGATGGAGAAGGAGAGGGTGCGGATGTGGTCTGCGATGACGCGGAAGGCGATGGCTTGTTCGAGGGTGTCTTTTTGGTCGGATTGGTCGTGTGGTGGGGAGGTCAGAGACTGAGAGTCTCTGTTACGGGGTGGGGTGGGGAGGTCGTTTGGGTAGATGTCGTGGTATTTTTTTCCGGAGAGTTCTTGGAGTTTATGGAAGAGGGGTTGGAAGACGTCGGTGGCGTAGTTGGTGGGTTTTTGGGAGAAGTCGGTAAAGCCTTTGGTGTTTTGGATGAGGGAGCAGACGCGTTCAAAGCCCATGCCTGTGTCGACGTGTTTGGCAGGGAGATCACGGTAGCTGCCGTCTTCTTCGGCGTTATACTGGATGAAGACGAGGTTCCAGATTTCGATGCAGAGGTCAGAGTCTTTGTTGACGAGTGTGCCACGGGTGTCGCCGTTTGGGGTCATGTCGACGTGGAGTTCTGAGCAGGGGCCGCAGGGGCCGGTGTCTCCCATTTTCCAGAAGTTGTCTTCGACGTTGCCGTTGACGATGTGGATTTTAGGGTCGAGGCCGGCTTGGGTGAAGAGTTTTTCCCAGAGGTCGTAGGCTTCTTGGTCAAATTCTGAGGGGTCGCCTTCTGAGGGGGCGTAGACGGTGGCGTAGAGGCGTTCTGGGGGGAGGCCCCAGCGCTGGACGATGAGTTCCCAGGCCCAGGTGATGGCTTCGGCTTTAAAGTAGTCTCCGAAGGACCAGTTGCCGAGCATCTCGAAGAAGGTGTGGTGGTAGGTGTCGTAGCCGACGTCTTCGAGGTCGTTATGTTTCCCTCCGGCGCGGATGCATTTCTGGGTGTCGGCGGCGCGTGGGGGGGTGTAGGGGGCTTTTTCGCTGCCGAGGAAGTAGGGGACGAATTGGTTCATCCCGGCGTTGGTGAAGAGGAGGCCGGGGGACTGGGGGAGGATGGAGGCAGAGGGGACGAGGCTGTGTTGTTTTTCTTTGAAGAAGTCTAGGAAGCTGCGGCGAATCTCTGCGGAGGTCATGACGGGTGCTTTAGGACCACATTTTGACGGTTTGGGGAAGTTTGAAGTTTTTTTGCTGGGAGGCAGGGGGGGCTATAGGATTTTTGTTTTGAGGGCGTCGGTGACGAGTTTGGGGTTTGCTTTGCCTTTAGAAGCTTTCATGACTTGTCCGGTGAGGAAGTTGAGGAGTTTGTCGTTCCCGGCTTGGATTTCAGCGACTTTTTCTGGGTTTTCGGTGATGACTTGGTCGATGAGGGTGTCGATGGCGCCGGTGTCGGCGGGTTGGAAGCCCATTTCTTTAGCGAGGGCGGCGGGGTCTTTCTGGGGGGTGTTCCAGAGGGCGGTGAAGAGGTCTTTGGCTTGGTTGTTAGAGACGGTTCCTGCTTCGATGAGGTTTAGGATGGTGGCGAGTTTTTCTGGGGTGACGGGGGAGTCTTGGATCTCGATGGATTTTTCGTTCAGGAGTCCGAGGAGGTTGTTGATGATCCAGTTGGCGATTTTTTTGCCGGGGGTGTTAGCGGATTGGGCGGTTTGCTCGAAGTAGGCGACGAGCTGGATGTCTGAGGTGATGACGGAGGCGTCGTAGGGGGTGAGTCCGAGGTCTTTTTGGAAGCGGGCGGATTTTTGGTGGGGGAGTTCAGGGACTAGGGGGCGGACTTTGGCGATGTAGTCTGCGGTGGTGATGGGGAGGAGGTCTGGGTCAGGGAAGTAGCGGTAGTCGTGGGCGTCTTCTTTGCTGCGCATTTCTTGGGTTTCGCCGAGTTCTTCGTCCCAGCGCCAGGTGGCCTGGGTGAGGGTTTCGCCGGAGTCGAGGGCGTCACATTGGCGGGCGACCTCGTAGTGGATGGCTCTGCGGACGGCGGAGGTGGAGTTCATGTTTTTTAGCTCGATCTTGGTGCCGAGGGGGTCGCTTTGGTTTTTACGGACGGAGATGTTGACGTCACAGCGCATTTGTCCCTTGTCCATGTCAGCGTCTGAGATGCCGCCTGCGATGAGGATTTGTTGGAGGGTTTTAAGGTAGGCGAAGGTTTCTTCGGCGGAGTCTAGGTCTGGCTCAGTGACGATTTCCATGAGGGGGGTGCCGGCGCGGTTAAAGTCGATGAGGGTGGAGTTGGCGAGGTGGGTGGATTTGGCGACGTCTTCTTCGAGGTGGATGCGGTTGAGCTGGACAATTTTACCGGGGGTTTTGATGTGTTTTTGGGCGTCTTTTGGGTAGTTGTGATCGTAGAGGGGGACGCCTCCGCCGAGGCAGAGGGGGAGGTCCATTTGGGTAATTTGGTAGTCTTTCGGCATGTCTGGGTAGAAGTAGTTTTTACGATCCCAGAGGACGGTGGGTGGGGTGGTGCAGCCGAGGAGCATGCCGGAGAGGATGGTGCGCTCAATGGCGAATTCATTCAGGACGGGGAGGGCGCCGGGGAGTCCGAGGCAGGTGGGGCAGGTGTGGGTGTTCGGCTGGTCGGCGAAGGAGGTTTGGCACCCGCAGAACATTTTGGTGTTTGTTTTGATCTGGCAATGAACCTCTAGTCCGATGGTGACGATGTAGTCTGATGCTGGCACGGGATGTGTTTAAGCAGTAATCGGGGGGAATCTGAATTCCAAAATGTTGTGACTTGTTTTTATGGGGGGCTGGGTGACTCTTGGGGATGCTTTGAGTTCTTTGTAAGGTAGCGGAAAAGAGGTCCGGTCGGATTTTTCTTTTGGTGGTTGTGGTGCTGATTTTGGGGGTGATTTTTTTTGCTAAATTGCGGGGATAGGTGTTTGCAATTATGGGAGAATGTGGGGAGGCTTAGGGATGAGGAATTTTCTCGCGTTTTTGTTTTTGCTTGCGGCGGCTTTTGGTGAGGAGCGGCGGCCAAATATCATGGTGTTTTTGGTGGATGATATGGGAGTGATGGATACTTCGGTGGCGTTCTTGACGGATGAGGATGGGAAGGCGAAGCGGTATCCTTTAAATGATTTTTACCGGACTCCTTCGATGGAGCGCTTGGCTGAGCAGGGTGTGCGATTTAGCCAGTTTTATGCGATGAGTGTGTGTTCTCCTTCGCGAGTTTCTATTTTAACGGGGCAGAATGCGGCGCGACATGGGGTGACGAATTGGATCAATCCGAATGTGGATAATCGTGGAGATTTTGGCCCGGCAGAGTGGAAATGGGCGGGGTTAAAGAAGGGTGATGTGACTTTACAGGGGGAGTTGGCCAAGGCTGGCTACCGGTCGATCCATGTGGGGAAAGCTCACTTGGGGCCGAATGGGCATGAGGGGGCGGATCCGCTGAATGTGGGTTTTGATGAGAATGTGGGAGGTGCGGCGTTTGGGGCGCCTGGAAGCTATTATGGAGAGAAGGATTATGGGCATGGTGCGAGGCGGAAGTCGCAGGGGGTTCCTCATTTAGAGGAGTATCATGGGACGGAGACGTTTTTAACGGAGGCTCTGACGCGGGAGGCGAAGAAGCGGGTGAGGCAGGCGGTGGAGGATGAGAAGCCTTTCTTTCTGCATTTTTCTCATTATGCGGTGCATGCTCCCTTCGAGTCTGATCCTCGTTTCGCGAAGAATTATGAGGGTTCTGGGAGGTCTAAGAAGGGGAAAGCTTTTGCGACTTTGGTGGAGGGAATGGATCGGTCGTTGGGAGATATGTTAGATTGTTTTGAGGAGTTAGGAATTGCGGAGAATACTTTGGTCATTTTTTTAGGGGATAATGGGAGTGATGGTCCTTTGGGAAATCAGCATGAGGTGGCGTGTGCTGCTCCACTGAGGGGGAAGAAGGGGGCGCATTATGAGGGTGGGATGCGAGTGCCGATGATCGTGTCTTGGGCGAAGAGGGCTGAGGGGGCGGAGCTTCAGGGGAAGTTAGGGATCCCGGCGGGGGTGATCCAGAGGCAGGTGGCGTCTGTGGAGGATCTTTTTCCTACTCTTTTAGAGCTGGCTGGTGCTAAGGCCCCTTTAGATCATGTGGTGGATGGTCGTTTACTGCAGACTTTGCTAAGGGGGGAGACTGATCAGGGGAGAGAAGAGCAGTTTTTAATGCATTATCCGCATGGGCTTCACCGGAGTAATTATTTTACAGTCTGGCGGGATGGTGATTGGAAGGTGATTTATCATGCAAGGCCTGAGTTGAAGGCTAAGGAGGGGCTTTTTCAGTCTGGGGGGCAGAGGTATGAGTTATTTAATCTGGTGAGCGATCCTTTTGAGCAGGAGAATTTGGCAGGGCAGAGGCCTGTTATTTTAAGGAATATGATGGTAGGGATGAGGGAGCAGCTGGAGAAGCATGGGGCTCTTTATTCTCTGGATGCGAATGGGAATGAGATGAGGCCGAAGCTTCCTGATGGGGAATGAATGTTCATTTTAAATTGAACAGAGAGGTGTTTTATGGCTTTTAGGGGGTATGCTTGATGTGACGGAGGAGGGGGGTGCTTTGAGTGAATTTGAGGCTTTGGTGATTGATTTTTTTTGTGATGCGGTGCGGATTTTAGGGTTGCCGAAGTCGATCGGGGAGATTTATGGGCTGCTTTATGTGACGCGGGAGGCTTTGTCTTTGGATGATTTAGTGGGGCGTTTGGGGATGAGTAAGGGCTCGGCAAGTCAGGGCTTAAAGACGCTGCGTGAGTTAGGGGCGGTGAAGGAGTCTAAGGTGGTGGAGGGGCGCCGGAGTTATTATGAGCCGGATGTGGAGCTAAAGCAGTTAGTGGGAGGTTTTATTAAGGAGCAGGTGAGGCCGCGTTTGGCGAGTGGGGAGGAGAAGTTGGAGTATTTGAAGGGGATGGTGGAGAGGATGCCGGGGGATGCGCGGGCGGATTTTTATGCAGGTAGGTTGGAGCGTCTGGGGAGGTGGTCGAGGCGGGCGAAGGTGCTGCTGCCATTATTACAGAAAATTTTAGGGAAGTAGCTGGGATGAAGTCAGATATTGCTTGGTATGTGCTGCGCACGCAGTTGAAGCGTGAGAAGTTGGCTGCGGCTCATTTACGGCAGTTGGAGGAGGTGGAGGTGTTTTTACCGCGTTTGAGGTATCTTAAGACGACGCGGCGGGGGCGTGTGTGGTGGGTGGAGCCGCTTTTTCCGGGGTATTTATTAGCCCGGTTTTCCTTAGAAGAGATGGGGCGGGCGGTGACTTATTCACCAGGGGTGAGCCGGATGATTCGCTTTGGTGATGAGGTGCCTGGGGTGCCGGACGAGTTTGTGGAGGGGTTGATGGAGCAGGTGGCTCAGTTGGAGGCTGAGGATGATGAGATTGTGGTGAATTGGAAGGTGGATTTAGGGGATGAGGTGGAGGTGGCGGATGGGCCGTTTAAGGGAATGGAGGGAAGGGTGGTGGAGGTGCGTCCTGGATCTGAGCGGGTGAGTTTGTTATTGGAGTTTTTAGGTGAGGAGAAGCCGGTGGAGTTGAGTTTATTTAATTTAATCTTAGCGGATCATGATATTCCGGATGGTTGGCGGGGATTTTAGTTAAGATGAATAAATTTGTTCATTTTTAATTGAACTCTAGTGGGGCTTGTGTTTCTGTCCCCGCCACTGAGTTGATGCCCCGCAGCAACCCACAGACCCCCGAAGAGTGCCTAAGGTTTTGTTCTTTTTTAAGAATGAGTGACCAAGGGCGGTAGCGTGACACAAAATCTGCGGTGAAAGTTCCCCTACTAGACGTTCCGGCCCAGAATCAGGGTTTGAGGAGTGATTTGATAGCCACCTTTGAGAAGGTGCTAGACTCAGGTTATTTTATTTTAGGTCCGGAAGTGGAGGCCTTCGAGAATGAGGTGGCAGATTATTTGGGGGTTTCCCATGCGATTGGGGTGTCTTCTGGGACTGATGCTTTAATCGTGGCCTTGATGGCGGCAGGGGTCGGTGCGGGGGATGAGGTGATTTGCCCTTCTTTTACCTTCTTTGCGACGGCGGGAAGTATTGCCCGTTTGGGGGCGGTTCCGATTTTTGTGGATTCTGAGGAAGCGAGTTTTAATCTGGATCTTTCTGGGGTGGATGAGTTGGTGACGGAGAAGACGAAGGCAATTATGCCGGTGCATTTGTTCGGGAGGGCGGCAGCGATGGGGAAGGTGAAGGCGTTTGCGAGGAGGCATTCTTTAGTGGTGATCGAGGATACGGCGCAGTCGTTAGGGGCTTCGATTTGTAGTAAGATGTGTGGGACGATGGGGGACTTCGGGACGTATAGTTTTTTTCCTTCTAAGAATTTAGGTGGATTTGGTGATGGTGGCTTGGTGAGTTGTGAGGATGGTGAAAATGCCGAGCAGGTGAGGCGCTTACGCAATCACGGAATGCACCCGAAGTATTATCATTCTGAGGTGGGGGGGAATTTCCGCCTTGATGCATTACAGGCGGCGTTACTGCGTAAAAAATTGCCTTATCTGGACTCTTATGGGGCTGGTCGTGCGGAGAATGCCGCTTATTATTTAGAGGAATTTTCCAAGCTGGACCCTTCTCGGGTGACCTTGCCCTTAGGAGGTGGAGTGGGGGAGGGGGTGACTTGGAATCAATTTACCTTGAAGGTGCATGGAGAGCGTGATGCTTTGAAGGATTATCTTATGGAGCATGAGGTGGGTTGTGAGATTTATTACCCAGTTCCGTTACATAAGCAGTTGTGTTTTGGAGGTCTGCCGCAGAGGAGTTTACCGGTGGCGGAGAGGTTATCTGCGGAGGTTCTAAGCATCCCGGTGTATGGGGAGTTAGGGGAGAAGCGGCGTGAGCGGGTGGCGGAGGTAGTGAATTCGTTTTTTAAGTTATGAAGGTATTTATTGCAGGACATCGTGGAATGGTCGGCTCGGCTCTGGTGCGTGAGGCGGAGAAGCGTGGAGGAAGTGAGATTTTAACGGCGAGTCGTGATGAGCTGGATCTCATAGATCAGGCAGCGTGTCATCGTTGGCTAGCCGAGCAGAGGCCTGATCAGGTCATTATCGCAGCGGCTAAGGTGGGGGGGATTCATGCGAATTCGACTTACCCTGCCGAGTTCATTTATGAGAATCTAACGATTGCGACGAATTTGATCGAGGGGGCTAGGCAGGCGGGTGTCCAGAGGGTGCTTTTTCTGGGGAGCTCATGTATTTATCCGAAGATGGCACCGCAGCCAATGCCCGAAGATTGCCTTTTAACAAGTCCACTTGAGTTGACAAATGAGGCTTACGCGATCGCTAAAATCGCGGGTTTAAAGATGTGCCAACATTATCGCGCTCAGTATGGCCTAATGTATCATTCTGCGATGCCGACGAATCTTTATGGTCCGGGCGATAACTATCATCCGGAGAATTCTCATGTGATTCCCGCTTTGATCCGCCGTTTTCATGAGGCGAAGGAGAGGGGCGATGGGGAGGTGCAGATCTGGGGGAGTGGGACTCCGCGCCGTGAGTTCCTTCATGTGGATGATCTGGCCGAGGCCTGTTTTCATTTACTGGATCATGCTGATCCGCCGGACTGGGTTAACTTGGGGGTAGGGGAGGATGTCACTATTTTAGAGCTCGCTCAGTTAGTGGCTAAGACGGTGGGTTTTGAGGGGCAAATCACCACAGACCCGAGTAAACCTGATGGGACACCTCGGAAGCTTTTAGAGGTGTCGTCTCTGAACGAGACGGGTTGGAAAGCGAAGATCGATTTTGCTGATGGCTTAGCGGGTGCTTACCAAGATTTCCTTGCAACGCTCGATTTAGGAACAGCGCGACTTTAATAAAAAGATATAATGAAAAAAGCCCTTATTACTGGAATAACCGGACAAGATGGATCTTATCTCGCAGAATTTCTGCTTGAAAAAGGATATGAAGTTCACGGGATCAAGCGCCGTGCTTCTTCGTTTAATACGGAGCGTGTGGATCATATTTATGAAGATCCGCACGTCGAGAGTGCCCGTTTTAAACTGCATTATGGTGACCTCACTGACACTTCAAATTTGACGAGAATCATTAGCGAGATTCGGCCTGATGAGGTCTATAATCTTGGGGCGCAGTCGCACGTGGCGGTCTCATTTGAGTCTCCGGAGTACACTGCTGATGTCGATGCGATCGGCACTCTACGTCTGCTTGAGGCGATCCGTTTCTTAGGCCTAGAAAAGAAGACTCGTTTTTATCAAGCCTCCACCTCCGAGCTTTACGGCGAGGTTCAGGAAATTCCCCAGAAGGAGACGACTCCTTTCTACCCTCGCAGCCCTTATGCAGCTGGTCTCTGATCAAATTTCCATGCTGGATACGATGAAAAATAAAGCGATATCCACCCCGCAAGTCATTGAAAAATTCGGTATGGGCCCAGAGCGTGTGATTGAAATTCAAGCCCTAGCGGGCGATAGTGTTGATAATATCCCAGGCGTTCCCGGTATTGGTGTCAAAACAGCGGTGCTTTTATTAGAGCAATTTGGTGATTTGGAAACGCTGCTGCAACGCTGCGGGGAAATTCCGCAAAAGGGCCGCCGCGAAAAAATGATGAATAATATCGATAATGCGCGCATTTCTTTGGAGCTTGTCACCCTAAAAACTGATGTGCCTGTTGAGGTAGCGCTCGAAGATTTGGCTGTGACAGACCCTGAT
>CALFVL010000155.1 GCA_937928425.1 uncultured Verrucomicrobiales bacterium | reverse complement strand
CGTTTGTCTCAGGATGAGGAACGTGACTTGAAGATCGCGAAGGTGGTGCGGTGTCGGGTGAGGTATTTTACGGATGGAGCGGTGATTGGATCGAAGGGATTTGTGGATGGGGTGTTTCAGAGGAGTCGTGAGCGATTTGGGAGGAGGCGGGAGGATGGGGCAAGGAGGCCGCGAGGGTCCTTAGGGGTGTTGAAGGGTGAGCTGTGGTCCTTACGAGATTTGAGGGTGGAAGAGGGCTAGGGTTTTCAGTCTCAGCTTGGTGAATTATGATTCTTCTTTTGATTTTAGGGTCATGCTTTTTATCAATCATAAAAATAGGGGTCTTAAAATCTGAATGATTTATGAGATCGCTTTTTTCGGTAAAGGGCTTTCTTCTCCGGAGCATTTGGAAAGAGTTTGGGGGCTGCGCTTGAATAGAGTATTTGATTTTTGAGTCATACGGTTATGAAAATAGTCTGGGTAAGAGTGATCGCTGCGATGTTGATTGGAGGCTTAGGGGTGAGCTGTAGTACCCGGCACGATTCTTATGGGAAAGGGGATCAGGCGCTAAGGGTGGGTGGAGCGATTCTAGGGGCGGTGGCAATCGGTGCGCTGGCCTATTCTGTGGGGAAAGATCATGGGCACCGCCGAGGCTATCATAAGGGGCATAAGCGAGATCGCCATTACGGAGGTGGACATAAATATCATGATTCTAGGTATGATGGGTCAAAGCATCACGCTCGCAGAGGTGGTCGGTCAGGTTCCTACGGAGCAGATAGGGGGAGAAGAGGTCGGTAAGATTAAGGAGAGGAAGGGGGCTGGAGTTCTTAGGGAGAGGGTTAGACGATTTAAGGTGAATTTCTAGGTGGCTAGGTTTTGATCTTGGGCTACTATCCTTAGATCATGGGGATTTTTGGCTTCTTAGATCGTTTCTTAGGCTTGTTTTTTGTTTTTTCAGTTCAGTGTGCTTTGCTGAGCGCTGGGGATTTACGAACATGGACTTCTGCACAAGGGGGGATTATAGAGGCTAAGTTCCAGAAGGTAGCGAGTGGGAAGGTTCATCTTTTGACTGCAGAGTCTAAGGTGATTCAGGTGAAGTTCGAGGATCTCTCGATAGGGGACTTATGCCATTTGGTGGAACAGGATGATTTAGACAGAAAGATTCTGAGTGAGCTTAAGTTAAGAATTCCTGAGGAGGTCTTTAAGTTTAACAAGAAGACTCTAAAAACTCACGAGAAGAAGATGGTTTTCGGAGACGATTCTTACCTTCAGTTCAAGGTGTTGGAGTCAGATCATTTTCTGATCGCCTCATCGGGGAGCTTTCGTCCGCAGGCCTTGGCTGAGATGGCAGAGCGCTTGTGGCACGGGATGGCTTCTCAACATGGGAGTTTCCGAGAGAACTGGGGTGTTAAGAAACAGGTGGTGATAGTGGCCGCGAATGATGATGTTTATTTAGCGCTTGGGGAGTATTACTCGCAGTGGTTACTTAATGCAGGTGCTGCGGACCAGGCGAGGGCGACTGAGTTGTCTGAGCGGAACAGTCTTATTTGGGGGAAAGCGACGGGAATCTCGATGCAAATTTCCGGCGAGTGGCAGGAGGAGTATGATGCTTTCCCCATTGCTAAGGTGTTCCGAATTCGGGATGGGAAAGATGCCTCTTATAGGAAGGCTTTTGGGCCATTCCCTACGAATGAGCTTTCGTCGACCTTGTTAGGGAGCCAAATGGGAGGCTCGAATAGGGCTGCTCCTTATGGTTATTTTGCGATTACGAGGGGTTATTCGTTTTATAAGGAAATCCAGTTGGCAGGGAGGTCGGGGACTCGGCTCTTAGATGTGTCTAATTATGCCGATGATAATGAGTTTACTTCTGTGCGAGGGTTTGAAGATGGGCGATCATGGGCGAAAACTCTGCGTAAGCTCGTCCGTAAGGGGGATGTGAAGCCGGATTTGGAGACGCTGTTATCATACACTTCGACGAATTTGACACCGGAGCAGTTGGTGCTGATTTATTCCTTGGGCTATTATATGCAGAGTGATGCGGAGAAAATCGCGTCGTTTATGGACTTGATCGCACAAATAAGGAATGATCGTGGGGTTCCTGATGCGGTGGAGATCGCGGAGATCTTCGGTGCTGAATCTCTGGAGGAGTTTAATAAAGATTGGGCTGAGTTCGTGAGCAGCAGTGAGTTTAAGTGATTTTTTCAGGGTGCGGTGAGAGGCGGAAGAAGTTTTCTGCGACTTCGGTAGTCTCACGGGCGAGGTCGCAGAGTTCTTGGCCACGCTGCTGGGCGATGGCTTCTGCGCTGTGTTTGAGGAGGCTGGGTTCACAGCGTTTTCCTCGGTGGGGTACGGGGGCGAGGTAGGGTGAGTCGGTCTCTAACATGAAGGAGCCAGAGGGTGTGCTTTTGACCGTTTCTACGACTGCTTGAGCGTTTTTAAAGGTGGCTATGCCGGTGAAGGAGATGAGGCCACCGGCGTGAATGACTCTCTGGGCGAGCGAGGGTGGACCGGGGAAGCAGTGGAAGACGGCGCGAACGGAGGGGGCGTAGTCTGCGTAGATTTTTAGGGCGTCATCAAAGCTGGCACAGCCGCTGCGGTCACGGGTGTGGATGACGATGTTTAGGCCGGCTTCTTTAGCGAGCTGGAAGTGACGGTGGAGGAAGTGGCGCTGCCGGGCGTGGTAGTCGGCCTCAGTCCAGCCGCTGGGTGCGGGGTGGAAGTAGTCTAGTCCAGTTTCTCCGATGGCGGCGACTTTAGGGTCTGTGAGGTGGGGGCGGAGGAGGGTGTCGAAGTCGTCACGAGTTTCGTGAACATCGCAGGGGTGGATGCCAAGGCAGGCGTGGATCTGTGGGTGGGTGTGGGCCAGGTGGAGGTTCGCAGATAAGTCGTCCTCGCAGGTGGCTAGGGTGATGAGGCGGGTGATGCCATTTTCTGCGGCGCGGGTGATGAGGTCTGGGATTTCTGAGGGTGAGAATTTATGGGAGCCTAGGTGGCAGTGGGAGTCGATGAGCATTTGCTTCTTAGGGGGGTGAAGGTGAGGTGAGGCTAGGTGGGACTAGGCTTCGAAGAGGTGGGTTTTATGCATTTTTAGGTCTGCCCCGCACATGATGCAGGATTGGTTAGCGGAGTGGCAGGTGGCTTGGCACTTGGGACAGGGGAAGGTGTTTTTTCTGATTTTTCCGTCTGCTTTTCCGTCGCGGGTGTCGACGTCGGCGATTTTAGCGCGGAGTTGTTGCTCGCTAAGGTCGCTGTGGTCGCGGAGGAGTTCCCACATGGACTGGCAGAGGAGGGTGAGGTGGTCTACCCGTCTTTCTAAGAGGTGGAGGTCGGTGGCGACTCCGCTGGCTTTCGAGCTGGCGTGGCGTGCCTCGGTGGAGGCGGCATTGATGCGGCCTTGGTTATGAAGGTCCCAGAGGTCCATGAGTGTTAGGCTTGGAGGTAGGTTTTTTCTTTATAGAGGAGGGAGAAGGGGATGAAGAGGAGGGCGGTGGCGGCCATGAGAGCAGTGAAGAACCAGAAGTAGGTGGCTCCTTCTAGCTTAGTTCCGCCGCCGATGCGGTGGCTGATTTTCAGGGGGTCTGAGTGGGTCTCTGGGTCGATGAGGCCTTGTTTTTTCTTTTGTTCAAAGAGCCATGTTCCGCTTTCTTCGGTCTCGTTTTTTCTCAGTGTGAGGTGGGTGTTAAAGTCGTCTTTGGTTTTTAGTTTTCCGTCTGGTCCGGCTGAGGAGAGGCGGGCGGCACCTGCGTGGAGAAGTTGATAGGTGATGGGGTGTCCGTGTGGTCCACTGGTATTTAGGTCTAGGTGCGTGGGGAGCTGGTGGTTCTCTGCATAGAGGGTGCGGACTTGCTGGGCGGGTGCGATGAATTCTGGGCGTGCGGTTTTGACCTCACTTTCTGGGATGCGGATGAAGTCATTAATGAGGCCGGTCATGGCATTTCCTACGAAGACTGAGAGGAGGAAGAGGGACATGATGAAGGATTTCATCTTAGGCATGGCTTGGGTGTAGGCGAATTCAAGGCAGACGATGGAGATAAGAATCTCGGCAGTGGTGAAGATGAGGTAGGCGAGGAGTTGCCAGGCGACGCTGGGGGTTTCACCGCGGTCGATCGCTTCTTGGGCCCATGAGATGATGGCGAAGGAGAGGACCATGAGGAAGAGACCACTGCCAATTTTACGTAGTGGGGTGAGTTTAATCAGGCAGCCGACTTTAGGGTAAATGACGAAGGTGAAGAGGGGGATGAGGACGAGGATGAGGAAGGGGTTAAAGGCCTGAATCTGCGAGGGGAGAAGCTGGATGCCGAGGAGGTTTAGATCCATCTTTTCAGCTTGGAAGACCAAGGTGGTGGCGGTTTGATCAAAAAGACACCAGAACATGGAGACGAAGACGTAGAAGAGGAGCATGAGCTTCCCGGCGACGATGAGGCCGTCTCTGCTGAAGAGTTCTTTTAGGAAGGAGGTGCCTTGGGCGGGGATGTGGATGAATTTACGGCGGCCCATCCAGAAGCAGAGGGTGGCAAGGGCCATGAGGACGCCGGGGATGCCGAAGGCCCAGTGTGGTCCGTACCATTTTAAGATCCAAGGAATGGAGAGGTTAGAGATGACGGCTCCGGCATTGATCGAGAAGTAGAAGATATCGAAGATTCTGGGGAGGAGGTGTTGGTTCGCTTTGCCGAACTGATCACCAACGTGAGCGGAGACGCAGGGTTTTATCCCACCGGCTCCGATGGCGATGAGGCCAAGTCCGGCAAGGAGCCAAGCTTGCACGATGCCGCCCACTCCCATGAAGGCGAGGCAGAGGTGGCCTAGGCAGTAGACGATGGAGAGGGTGATGATGGTGCGATATTTTCCGAAGAAGGTATCCGCAATGAGGGCTCCGAAAAGGGGGGTGAGGTAAACGGCCCCGTTAAAGTAGGAGACGTACGAGGTGGCTTGGCTTTCGTTTAGGTTTTCTCCTCCGAGAACGCCGAGGTAGTTGGCGAGGAAGATGGCGAGGGCGGCCTTCATGCCGTAGAAGGAGAAGCGTTCTGCGGCCTCGTTTGTGATGATGTAGGGGATGCCTCCGGGCATATCGGAGGTTTCAACTGGGGTGCTGGAGTATGGGGTGCTCATGGTGGGCGGGAGTTAGGGTGATGCGAAAGAAAATGGGGAAGGGGATGGTGGTGCAGGCGTCTATTCTGATGCTGCGCTTACCACTCGATGGCGGCGGCGGCCCAAGTGAGGCCTGCACCGAAGGCGACCATGACGATTTTATCACCGCGCTTCATTTTCCCTTCGCGGTGAGCTTCATCTAGGGCGATGGCGATGGCGGCGGCGGAGGTGTTACCGTATTTATGGAGGTTGACGAAGACGCGCTCATTCGGGACGGCGAGGCGGTCTGAGATGGCATCAATGATACGGAGGTTGGCTTGATGAGGGATGACGAGGGAGATGTCTTCAGGCTGGAGTCCGGCACGGTCGATGACGGAGTTTGCGGAGTTTTTCATGCGGGTGACGGCGTGTTTAAATACTTCCCGTCCTGACATGGAGAAGGTGGCGAGGCTTTGGCCAACGTTTTCTGAGGTGGTGGGGCAGGCGGAGCCTCCACCGGGGATGTTTAGGATGCTGGTCTGCTTCCCATCAGTGCCGATGTCAGTGGCGATGATGTGACCTTCTCCTTCCTGAGAGGGGCGGAGGACGGCGGCGCCAGCGCCGTCTCCGAAGAGGACGCAGGTGCTGCGGTCTGACCAGTCTACGAAGGCGGAGAGTTTTTCTGCGCCGATGATGAGGGCGTTAGCGAAGGCTCCGGACTCGATCATGCGCTTAGCGATCTTCATGGCGTAGAGGAAGCCGGAGCAGGCGGCGGAGACGTCAAAGGCTACCGCTTGGTGGGCGCCGATCTGTGCTTGGACGTAGCAGGCTGTGGCTGGGGTGAGGGTGTCTGGGGTGATGGTGGCTACGATGATGAGCTGGATGTCTTCTGCGGGGATGCCGGACTGCTCGATCGCTTTCAGGGCGGCCTGTGAGCTGAGGTGGGAGGTGTTTTCTCCCTCGGCAGCGATGCGGCGTTCTTTAATGCCGGTGCGTGAGACGATCCATTCATCAGAGGTTTCTA
The DNA here is from genome assembly GCA_937928425.1 of uncultured Verrucomicrobiales bacterium. Taxonomy (GTDB): domain Bacteria; phylum Verrucomicrobiota; class Verrucomicrobiia; order Verrucomicrobiales; family Akkermansiaceae; genus SW10. Next base: position 6,905 of record CALFVL010000155.1, on the reverse strand, counting down.
CGAATTCTGAGAGGTCATCGTTGGTAAGGATTTTTTCAGGAAGGTAGCTTCCGGTGCCTGCGATGGTAACGCCTTGACTCATGGGGAAAGTGAAGGGGAGGGAAGTGCTGGCGGCAAGCTTTGAAAAAGTGGAGTTTAACTTTTCTTAAGTTTGTTGCGAGCTTAGAAAAGGGGAGTAGCGTGGGGAAATGACTTTAGAATGCACGGCAGAACGCTGTAAGGCTCCGGGGTGGATGTCGTCTGTCTTAAAATTTGCGGGGATTTATAATCTCCTTTTTGGGATGTGGGTGGTTGGCTGGCCCGGTGCGTGGTTCCAGATTTCAGGGATGGAGCAGCCGAGTTATCCTTTCCTGTGGCAGTGTGTGGGGATGATTGTGGGAGTGTATGGGGTGGGGTATATCGCTGCGTCTTTCGCTCCTTTCAAACACTGGCCGATTGTGCTGGTGGGTTTTTTGGGAAAAATCTTCGGGCCTATTGGCTTCGTGTGGGCGGCTTCGCAGGGGGATCTTCCTTGGCAGGCAGGATGGATGATTGTTTTTAATGATCTGATTTGGTTAGTTCCTTTCGTGATGATTCTTTGGGCAGCAGCTCGTCTCGGTCTAGGTAGTCCGGCGGTGGGTCCGCCGATGAAGCTTGAGGAGGCGGCGCGGACATTCCGTCTGAGTTCTGGCGAGACTCTTCAGGAGGCTTCAGAGAGGGATGTGTTAGCGATTGTTTTTTTACGCCACTTTGGCTGCACTTTTACGCGGCAACTTTTACAAAATCTCCGCGAAATGCATGAGCGAGCGGAGAAGGAAGGGGCCCGCTTAGTCTTGGTGCATATGTTGCAAGAGGGCGAGGAGGTGGAATTTGTCAATACGGATGGGGTGAGCCGCATCGCTGATCCGCATTGTGATCTGTATCGGGTCTTCGGACTCGGGAAGGGGGGATTTTGGGAACTTTTTGGCCCTCGGGTTTGGTATCGTGGCGCGCTTGCTTTCTTTAAGGGCTGTGGGGTTGGGATGCTTAAGGGGGATGGTTTACAGATGCCGGGGGCTTTTGTCTTTAAAGACGGTCAGATTCTTCAGGTCCAGAAGCCAGAGACCGCGGCGGACCTGCCCAGTGTGGAGGCTTTATTTAGTCCATCTAAAGGGGCTTAAGTTTAAATGGCCGAGAACTTCCCTTGTCCTTCTCAGGCAGGCGGATCATGATTTCGCCGTGGTCACCATGAGAAAGACGCGGATAATTTGTACACTCGGACCCGCGACCGAGTCTCCTGAAATGCTACGCAGGATGATTACTGCAGGGGCAGATGTGTTCCGGCTGAATATGAGCCACGCCAAGCATGAGTGGTGTTTTGAAATCGTGGAGAGGATCAGGGAGGCTTCTAAGGAGGTGGGCCGTAGTGTGGGTATTCTGTTTGATCTTCAGGGGCCATCAATCCGGACGGGGGATGTTGAGGAGAAGATTCTTCTTAATAAGGGAGATGAGGTGGAGTTCCGTAAGGAGGGGAGCGAGGCCCGGATCGAGAAGTCGACGACCGTGAATTACGATGGTCTGATGAGAGATGTCTCGGAGGGAAATGAGCTGACGGTGGATAATGGTGAGCTCTTGATGAAGATCGCCCGGATCGAGGAAGATCGTGTGATTTGTGAAGTGATTACGGCAGGTTCCATGGGATCACGCAGGCATATTAATCTTCCTGGGGTGCGGCTGAGTCTCCCTGCGCTGACTGAGAAAGATCACGCTGATATTAAGGTGGCGGCGGCTTGCCAGACCGATTTCGTGGCGGGTTCCTTCGTGAGAGATGCGGGCCATGTCCGTGAGTTACGGGCGACTTTACGGGAAAATCAATGTCATGCACAGATTGTCTCTAAGCTGGAAGATCAAGAGGCGATGCGCCACCTTGATGATATTATCGAGGAGTCTGACGTGATTATGGTGGCCCGTGGGGATTTAGGAATCGAGGTGCACGTGGAGGAGTTGCCTATTCTTCAGCGCCGGATCGTGAAGCGTTGTCATGAGCTGGGGCGGCGCGTCATCGTGGCCACTCATATGCTGGAATCTATGATTCACAATCCCACCCCGACTCGTGCTGAAGTCACCGATGTTTCTAATGCCGTTTATGAGGAGGCGGATGCGATCATGCTTTCTGGTGAGACCACAGTGGGCGAGCACCCGGTGAGATGTGTGGAACTTATGGACCGGGTGGCCCGTAGAATAGAGCGTTCTGGAGGCTTAGGTTATGGTGCGGAGGCCACTCTTTCGAGTGAGAAGCAAAAGATGATCAAAGCGGCGGTTGGGCTGGCGGATTCGATTCCAAATTCCCTCCTTGTCGTATTCACCCGATCAGGAAGGACAGCACATCAGACGGCTCTTCTCCGGCCTAAGACCCCGATCTTTGCCTTCACTCCTGATGCTTCAGTTAGGACGACTTTGACGCTTTCGCGCGGGGTGCGTTCATTTGAGATTCCCTTTGAAGAAACTCCGCGTGAGACGATTGCCGCGGCGGTGAAGTCACTGCGCCAAGCGCGTGATGTGGAGCCTGGGACTGCGCTCATCGTCGTCTCAGATCTTCTACAAGAAGGGCATCCGGTGGACTCGATCATTCTAGAACACGCCTAATTCGGTTTTATGCCAGCCGTGCGGACTTTGTGAAATATTTCACAAAGTGGTTGAGCCTCGTGCTGGCAGGGGTATCCTCTGCTCGTCGCTATGTCGGAAGATAATCTTACGCTCTCCCACGCCGCCTACGATTCTAAGATCGAGGGGAACATCATTTTTACACGTCTGGATGCTGCCATCAACTGGATGCGTAAGAACTCACTCTGGCCGATGCCGATGGGCCTAGCGTGCTGCGCGATCGAGCTCATGGCGACGGCATCATCGCGTTTTGATATTTCACGCTTTGGAGCAGAGGTGATGCGCTTTTCACCCCGCCAAGCAGACGTTATGATCGTAGCGGGAACGGTCACTTATAAGATGGCTTTGGCGGTGAAGAGAGTGTGGGACCAGATGCCTGAGCCGAAGTGGTGCATCGCGATGGGTGCCTGCGCGTCTTCTGGTGGGATGTATCGTAGCTACGCTGTTCTACAAGGAATAGACCAGTTGATCCCAGTGGATGTTTACATTTCTGGCTGCCCTCCTAGGCCTGAAGCCCTCATCGAGGGGCTGATGAAGCTCCAACGTAAGATCGAGGGGGAGGAGTCCTTCAAAGCCCAAAAAACGGCACCTGAACCAGCACCTGCGAGTGTCTAAATCTTACCTCTAATTCACGATGAGCATATTAAGCGACTTAGAAGCCCTGGGCCAAAGTGACCCGATCGAATTCCGTGGTGAGACCACTATAAACGTGGGTTTGAGTTCCCTCTTTGCCACGCTGAACCGTTGTAAGGAGCTAGGCTACGAGATGCTTCTGGATGTCTCCAGTCTAGACCATATGGGAGAGGAGCCCCGCTTCGAGATGGTCTATGAGCTCGCCACTCTGGATGATTCTAAACACCTGCGCGTGAAGTCAAAGGTTGCGGAAGGGGTAGAGGTCCCCAGCGCGGTCGCCATCTGGAAAACCGCGAATTGGCATGAGCGCGAGGTTTATGATATGATGGGCATCCGCTTCTCTGGGCACCCGCAAATGGAGCGGATTCTCATGTGGGAGGGATTTCCATACTACCCTCTGCGCAAGGATTTCCCCCTCGCTGGTAAGGAGAGTGAGATGCCAGATGTCGCCTTCAGTGGTGTCGCTCCTTTAGAGGGCGGTCCCTTCGTGACTAGTCCTGGATCCACGCGGGAATCTGGTGAACCTCGGGCGAAGGGGGAGAGCTAAGAACTTCTCCCAGCAAGAGTTTCTTTTTCAAAGCCCCTCTCAGTGAGTAGAGGGCTTTTTTCTTTATGAGCCAAGGCATTGACAGCTTCCTGCTCATGAGTATTTTGCGCCCCCTAATTCTTTTTTCCAAAACACACTATGAGCGAACCACAGACCCAATCCTTCCAAGCCGAAGTCCGTCAGCTTCTCGATATCGTCATTCATTCTCTCTACACTGATAAGGAGATTTTTATCCGTGAGCTGATCTCTAATGCTTCTGATTCTCTTGAGAAATTACGCCTTAAGCAACTGACGGAAAAAAGTGTTTACCAAGCCGACCTCCCGCTTGAAATCGCGATCACGACTGATGAGGAAGCGGGCACCATTACCATTACGGATCACGGGATCGGGATGAGCCGGGAAGAACTTACGAATAATCTGGGCACCATCGCCCGTTCTGGTTCTAAGGAATTTCTCGAGGCGATGAAGGAGAAGGGAGATGCCAATGCCTCCGTAATCGGCCAGTTCGGAGTGGGATTTTACTCCGCTTTCATGGCGGCAGATAAGGTGGAAGTTTATACTCACTCCTGGGATGAGTCTGCGGAAAGTTTAAAGTGGGAGAGCGATGGCCAGACTGGCTTCACCATCACTGAAGTCGAGGAAGAGCAAAGGGGTGCCCGCATTGTCATCCACCTGAAAGAAGATGAGAAAGACTTCGCCAAGGAAGACACTCTAAAACGGATCATTGATAAGCATTCCCGCTTCGTCTCCTTCCCGCTGTCCCTCGCTGGGGAACGGATTAATACCGTAGAGGCGATTTGGCTGAAGTCGAAGAGCGAGGTGAGCGAAGAGGACTATAAGGAATTTTACCAATACAGCGCGCACGCGGTGGATGAGCCACGCCACACCCTGCACTTCAGCGCAGATGCTCCGATTAATATCAATGCCCTCCTCTTCACTCCGGATGAGAACCATGAGCGCTTCGGCTTCGGCCAGATGAAGGCTGGGGTTTCGCTTTATTGCCGGAAAGTCCTCATCGATGCAGAGCCACAGGGACTTCTCCCGGAATGGATGCGCTTTGTCAAAGGGGTCGTCGATAGTGAGGACCTCCCGCTAAATATCTCGCGTGAGTCCATGCAGGACAGCGCCTTAATTAAAAAGCTGAACAGCCTTTTGACGAAGCGTTTCATCAAGCACCTTGCTAAGGAAGCAAAGGCTCAGCCTGAGAAGCACGAGGAATTTTACGAGCGCTTTAGTCGTTTTCTCAAAGAGGGCATCGCCACTGGTCATGAGAATCATGAGGCACTCGCAGGACTTCTCCGCTTCGAGTCCAGCCTCTCGGATGAGGGTAAGGTGACTTCATTTGATGAGTATTTGACCCGTGCGAAAGATGAGCAAGACTCCATCTACTACCTCGTAGGACTAGATCGTAAGTCGATGGAGGCTGGCCCTTATGTGGAGGCATTCCAGAAGCGTGGCATCGAGGTGATCTTCCTCACCGATAATATAGATGACTACATCATGGAAACTCTCCGTGAGTATAAGGGGAAGAAATTAGTCAGCGCGAACCGCTCCGAGATCGAGCTAGATGAACTCCCTGAAGATGAGGCCAAGCTCAGCGAGGAGGAGAGTAAAGAACTCGTCGAGTGGCTGGGAAAAACTCTTGGCGAAAAAGTCGACAGTGTCGATATGGGTAAGAGGCTGGTCTCTCACCCCGTAGTCGCACTCACTCCGCAAGATGCTCCGAATGGCCAGATGCGCGCCATGATGGAGGCCATGGGACAAGCGGGACCAGAGCCGAAGGCACGGGTGGAGTTTAACCCGAACCACGAAATCGTCGCTAAGCTGAACGCCCTCCGAAAGGAAGATGAGGAAGTGGCCAGCAAGGTCGCGAATCAGCTCACTGATAATGCCCTCATGGCAGCTGGCTTAGTGAAAGATCCTTCGACAATCGTCGCGGGAATGAACTCCCTTCTTGGGGCTTTGATGAAGTAGTAGGAACTATTGTTACACTCCATAGGGGTTATTTTTACCCATTGCAGAGAGCTCAGTTTAGGCTGAGCTTTCTTGTAGTTCGGCGAGCATTTTTTCTAGTCGGGTGGCGGCGTCTCCAGCAGGGAGGAAGGCGCTGAGGCGGTCAGCCCAGAGGGGGAAAGCCATCGGGGTGAGGCGTTTACTTTCCACGAGGTGGAAGGGTCTCTGCTGGATGGAGTCTAAGGTTTTTTGTAAACGCTCGATTTCTAACTGCTGTTCTAAGATTTCCCGGCGGGCTTGTTCTAAGAGGAGGTTATCGGGATCATACTTAGTGAAGACTTCGAAGAGGAGATTGGCGGAGACTTGTAAATCGCGGGTGGGCTTCCGCTTCCCCGGCATATCTGGGATGAGGAGGCCGGCCACGCGGGCGACGTAGCGGAACTGGCGGCGGGCCATTTCAGCGGTGTTCATGCAGGCAAGGAGGTCTTCTAAGAGGTTTTTCGTATTGAGTGCCTTGCGGAGGAGCGCTTCATCCAGATTTAGCCCGCGAGCAGCTCCTAGGCAAAATCCGTAGTCGTTCTGGGTGACGTTGATCGATTCATTAGCCTCACGAGAAAGGCGGAAGGCCACGAGCGCGCCGAGGCCCTCGTGCACTAGACGGCCTGCAAAGGGGTAGATGAAAAGATGCTCTCCTTCACGAGTGCGGGTGAATTCCACGAGCAGGGTCTCATTGGAAGGAAGCGCAGACCAAGACTTCTGAATTTCCAGAATGGGGGAGACCGATTTTAGCTCTGGCGAGTCCAGCGGGCCTTGTAAACTGCGGGAGACGGCGTGGGAGAGCTCAGAGGAGAGAGGCATTTTACTCCCCCCCCAGATCGCGATTTCTCCTTTCGCTTTCTTGCTGGCGGCCCGTACGGTGGCGGTGAGTTTATGGAAGCGCACGAGTTCTAGCCTGCGGCCGGCAAAGATGAATTGCTTACCGGGCTTAAGCTTCGAGGCGAAGCTTTCCTCCACTGTCCCTAGGGTGCGCCCACTGCTAAACTTGATGGGCACGGCGCTTTGGGAGGTGATGGTGCCGATGTTCATGCGGTGCAGCTGGGCGCTGCGCTTATTGGTCACGGTGAGAAGGCCCTTGATGATTTCAGCCTTC
>CALFVL010000154.1 GCA_937928425.1 uncultured Verrucomicrobiales bacterium | reverse complement strand
AACCAATACTCAAAGCCCGATTATTGATAAGGCCACACCGCTAAAAAGTGCCCTTGATCAAAGCGCAAGGCAGTTCGGGTTAATTATTGCCTCAACTGACGGCAATGATAATCAAGGTGTTCAAATCAGTTTAGCCGCGTGTGAACCAGTAAGGTTTTACGATTGGTTGGCCCATATGCAAAACCAATATGGCGCCACCCTTACCCAAGCGCGCCTTGGTCGCGCCCGCACCAATAGAAGCCTGCTTAAAGCGGAACGACTTGTTTTCTCCAGATCATTAACACCAACGCCGACTGGCCAAAACCAATAGGAGATTTTATGCCTTCCCGTAAAATTCTCGTATTCGTTAGCAGTATTATTTTACTATTTGCTTTGGTAATCAGTGCACCTGCAAGTTTATTAGGCAGGCTATTAGAGAAAAATATTGATGGTTTTTCTTATGCTCTGGACCTCTATGACGGTGGGTGGAACGCTTAAAGATCCTGAGGAGGACCTGAGTGAGCGCTTGATCGCGGCAGCGGGACAGCGGATGTTCGAGCAGATTCTCGATACGGGTCCGTTTTCTCTAAAACTTGAAAATTCGGATAGGAATGTTTCTACGAGTAGCTTTATCGAGCCCGAGGTAGAGGTGCACGAAGAAACGCGGGAGAATTTTTCTGAACTTTTCGGAAGCTCGATTGAAAAGCGGCAGTAGCTTCTCGGCATCATGAAGGTGCATTCTGTTAAACGGGCCCAGTGGCTTCCTATTACTGTCGCTGAAGCGTGGGATTTTTTTTCTAGCCCACGTAATTTGGAGAAGATGACCCCGCCTAAAATGGGCTTTAAAATTGTCTCACTTCCTTCTGAGAAACTTTATGAAGGGGAGATCATTGAATACCGCGTCAAGATGTTCCCGGGAATTTGGATCCCTTGGATTTCTGAGATAAAGGCGGTGAATGAGGGGGAGAGTTTTATCGATGATCAGATTTCTGGGCCATTTAAATTTTGGCATCATCGTCATTTTTTTCAGGAAAAAGATGGGGGAACTTTGGTGGGAGATCATATCCACTACTCGCTTGGCTTTGGTCCTTTTGGGGAATTTGCGCGGCAGCTTGTGGTGAAGAAGCAGCTTGCAGAGATGTTTGCTTTTCGGTGCAAGACATTGAAAGAGCTATTCCCGAGCTAACTTCATGTAGACTTGCGGTTAGCTAGGGACTTTATAAGTGCAGCTTATCGTTCTCATCGGCAGTGGCGTGGAAGACATCTTTCTTCGTCACTGATGTTATCAGTGGGGGAGCTGAGGAGTGAAATGAGGACTTGAAGAGCTGCACGAAAGTTTTAGCCCTAGGTGTTTGAAAAATGAGTCTAAATTACAGGGCTTTTTTTCTTTTCGCCTTCGTGATGTGATTCAGCATAGCTCGGCGATGAACTAGTCCTCATTCAGAATTTACCTAAGAGCTTGGCCCTTCAGGGCGCTGGCTTTTGAGCTCTGGGTCATCCGTTTTTTCCTGAAAATTAATGAAGTTGAAAAATTATGATCGAACTTGAAGACTACTTTGAAGACGTCATCGGTAAGACCCTCCGTGGCTCTAGTATGGCAGATGGCGTGCTCTCTTTCCTGACGAATGTTGACGTCGAAACCATCGCGAAACTCAAAGAAGGCGACTTTGATGAAGCTGCTGTTCGCGCCATTGCCCCGACTCTAGGTTTAGATGCTGACACGCTCGTGGAGTTGGCGAACCGCTCTTGGCGGCCTGCGGCTGTGGACCTAGATGGACTTCTCCAATTTAACACCGTCTTTGATCCGGACCCGGATGATATGATGACTGTAAATTCCTACCTCGTCTGGGACCCCCAGACTAAGGAGGCAGCGCTCTTTGACACTGGGGCAGATGCGGACCCGGCTCTTGCTGCGGTGAAAGAACTCGGGTTAGAACTGAAGACTCTTTTTATTACGCATTCACACATTGATCATATTATAGACCGCGAGAAAGTATTAGCGGCCCACCCTGAGATCCGCGTATTGGTGAATGGAAGAGAGCCTGTTGCCGATGCGGAACGTTTTGCTGCAGGTGAGACTTTTTCGATTGGCACTCTGCGCGTCACCACCCGCCTTACTTGGGGGCATTCGCCAGCGGGAACCACTTACGTCATTAATGGTCTCGCTCGCCCAGTAGGGATTGTCGGTGATGCCCTCTTTGCTCAGTCGATGGGAGGAGGGGTGATTTCTTTCAAAGACGCCCTAGCTACGAATCGAGCCGAGATTTTCACTTTGGAGGATCAAACCGTTCTCTGTCCGGGCCACGGGCCGATGACCTCAGTCGGAGAGGAAAAGGCTCATAATCCCTTTTTCCCTGAATTCAAATAAACCAACTAATTAGAAAAGAAACTTATGAGTAAAGTAGCATTTGTAGGCGTAGGCCGAATGGGCGCTAATATGGCCCGCCATCTCCAACTTGACTGCGGGCATGATGTCACCGCCGTTTATGACGTGAATAAAGCAGCTTCTGCAGAGATTGCCGGAGAACTTGGAGCGCAAGACTGTGCCACTCTTGCAGAGGTGACTGCCGCCGCCGAGATCATCTTCACTGTCGTCACGAATGATGACGCAATGCGGGCAATCTTCCTACAAGACGGTGATAATCTTCTCAGTGATTCTGCTGGGAAAACATTCATCAACTGCGCCACCCTCTCACCAGGAATCCATAAAGAAGTTTATGAGGCGGGTAAGGAGGCAGGGGCGCAAGTCCTAGAAGGAGCCATGGCCTCCTCAATTTCACAAGCTCGCGAGGGTAAACTCTTCCTGATGATTGGCGGGGATGAGGCCGTCTTCAACACCCATAAGGAGATCTTAGATCAGCTCTCCGTGAATCTCCGCCTCTGTGGTGAGATTGGCAAAGCCGCTGAAGTTAAGGCACTGGTGAATATGGTTATGAATATCAATACGGCTGGTCTAGCTGAGGGACTAGGTCTGGCTGATGCTTTGGGACTGGACCTAAAGATGGTCTGCGACATCTTTTCCCAAACTGGCGCCAATAGCCGAGTCCTCGAGACCGACTCAGAAGATATGATCGACCGTGATCACGAGTGCTGGTTCTCTGCTGAACACGCGGCTAAGGACTCTGGAATCGCAGGAGATCTTGCCACTCGTGCTGGGATTAGTCTCCCCGTGAATGAGGCCACGAAAGGGCAGTATGATAAAATGGTCCAAATCGGCATAGGTGATCTGGATAAATCAGGAATCGCCGAGCTAACCTTCAAGGGCCGAGGACCCTCAGCCTAAAAGATCTGGCTTCTTCTATAATCCGTCCCTTTACGAGCAAGGGGGCGGATTTTTTACTTTGAGCTACTCTGGGCCAGTGAGTGATCGCATTTTTCAGACATCGTGGTTTGACAGACTCGGCCAAGATTTTGTTTACTCTTTAGAAGCAGCGAGATTTCCTGCGTAAATCTCTTAATCACACACAGCACTACGATTTATTATGGCCGACGAAAAAGACCCACCTAAGCCGCCAGCACCGATGAAAAAGACCTCGGCGGTTCCTCTTAAGAAAGAAACCGTCCGTGTTACTCTAAAAGCCGATCCACCAGCGGCCAAGGCAGCAGCACCAGCTCCAGCCGCCCCGAGCGCTCCTAAGGCAGCTCCTCCTGCGCCAAGTGCTCCGAAAGCACCAAGTGCGCTCAAGCCACCAAGTGCTCCTAAAGCCGCAGCACCGGCTCCGGCCCCAAGCGCGCCGAAAGCAGCCCCAAGTGCGCCGAAAGCAGCCCCAAGTGCGCCGAAAGCACCCACCGCACCCTCTGGGGGAGCGCCTAAGCCACCTGCACCTGCGCCGACTATCCCACTTAAGACTGCGGCGGCACCTACTCCAGCTGGAGGGGGAGCGCCTAAGCCGCCAGCACCAGCACCGACCATTCCGCTGAAGACCGCAGCAGCTCCGGCTGCCCCTGGAAATCCCGGACTACCACAGTCAACTGTCCAGCTGCAGAGCACTCAGCAACTCGGTGCTCCAACTGCGCCGACGATGGCGGGGATCGGGACGATCGCAACTTCAGATGATGAAGAGGAAGAAAGTGACTTGCTTCCCACCATCCTATCTATTCTCGCCTTTGTTCTCAGCCTCGGGGTTCTTGCCCTTGCTATTATGTTCTGGATAACAGAGAAGGAAATTGGAGATCTCTTCAGCTAAATAATCACTATTAATCTTATCTTATGGCACTACCACTCATCATCTTTGTCATTGCGGCGGCTGTGGCTGCTCTGAACTTCTTGTCGATGAATCTCTAGTCGGATTTTTTAAAATCAGGCTTTAAGGCTCTCGTTAGAGCTCACAAATATTCCTCAAAGGGTGGCTCTTGACGCCACCCTTTTTATGTCCATATTCCTCACATGGCTCTGACAATTACTGAAGAAAACTTTGAAGCTGAAGTCGCTAATTCTGACATCCCCGTATTGGTGGATTTTTGGGCAGAATGGTGTGGACCCTGTAAAATGATCGGACCCATGGTTGATGCTGTGGCGACTGAAGTCGAGGGAGTTGCCAAGGTCGGTAAGTGTAATCTTGATGACGGGCAGGCCCTCGCTGCGAAGTATGGGATTAAGTCAATTCCCACCCTTCTTTTCTTCAAAGGCGGTGAGGTGAAGGACCAGATCGTAGGGGCGAACGTCACCCAAAGCCAAATCACCGAGAAACTCCAAGCACTTGCCTAGGGCAAGCAGGACTGACTTTTAACTTTAAGATAAAAAAAGAGGTTCCCTTATCGGAGCCTCTTTTTCTGTCTGCCAAGGGGGCAATAAGCCCTACGACAGCGAGGGCTGATACATTTTTACTGAGCAGGGGGGGCTGCGGGAGTCGTGTATCCAGAAGTTTTATAAGCCTGGTTCTCTATTCCGGTTCCGAGTTTTTGAACTCCAGTTCCGAGTCGTTGAAAGTCTCGGCCCATGCCTACCCATGTATTACAAGAAGACAGGAGGAAGATCACTGGCACGAGCGCGAAAATACTTAAGAAAGAGTGAAATTTCATTTTCAAAGAATAAAATCGGAAAATCTCTCTGACAAGTTTTCTTTTTTTGCTAAGCGCTCTTTCTAAAAACGTTGATCAAGTGCTTTTAGAATAGTCTGAATCCGTTTGGCTTCTTCGAGCGTGTCGATGATTTCTTGTGCGCTCAAGTTTGGGTCATTTTGGCGAGAGCGCAGTGATTTTTCCTTCATCTGATAAAATCTTGCAGAGAGCATGGCTATGGTGTCGCTGGCGGACTCTACGGGATCTTCCGGAATGGCATCAGAGAAACTTTTCTCCAGAGCGTGGCGGTCTTGCTCGGAGATTGTCATGAGGTAGGCCTGTTTAGAGGCCACGCTTTCTACATTGGGCCGCTTCGCTAGGAGTTCTAGGAGGATTCGGCTACCGAGTGTTTCTTCCAAGCACTCATAGAGTGATTCTAACTGCTCGCGGAGATACTCTGCCACACTTTCTGAGTGGAGAGCGAGGTGGCAGAGGTAGGCTACGAATGGGTCGATCGGGCTGGCCTCCACTCTGGGTTTCTGCTCATTAGAATGGCGAGTTTGCTGGGAGATCTTTTTTTGCTCTTTTTTGGTCGCTGAGACGACTCGGCGGAAGTCATCTACTCCGAGCCGCAGGCGGATCGCGAGGTTCTGGATAGTGGCATCACGTAGTAATTCATCACTCATTGCTGATACCGAAAGGGCGAGACTTTGTAAGAGCTTCGTCCGTTCGGAGGCTGAGGAAAGATTGACGGCGGGCAGTTCCCGGTCCAGACGAGCGTCAAAGTAATCTTTAGCCTTATCGAGGAGTTCTCGGAAGGCTTCTACGCCGTGGTCTTTAATGAAGGTGTCCGGATCATGGCCCTCCGGCAGGAGCATGAACTTTACGGGCAGTCCTTGGGCGGTGAGTTGGCGGAAGGCTTTATCGGCGGCATTAAGGCCTGCTTTATCCCCGTCATAGCAGAGGACTACGCTGTCAGTATAGCGTTTAACCATCCGGGCATGATCCTCAGTGAAGGCAGTTCCGAGAGGGGCGATGCTATTTTCAAAGCCAGCCTCGTGCAGGACGATGGCATCGACTTGCCCCTCACAAATGAGGGCGAAGCGCTCCTTACCCATAGAGCGGCGTGCCTTATCTAGGGCGAAAAGAAGTTTCGACTTATTAAAAAGAGGAGTGTCATTCGTATTAATATACTTTCCCCGCTTATCGTCTTCACGGAGGACGCGGCAACTAAACCCGACGACGTCTCCGTAATCATTATGAATCGGAAAGCTGAGTTGATCGTAGAACTTTACCCAGAGGCCAGCTTTGGGATGGTCAGGATTTTTGAGTCCTCCAAGGCCGGCTTGGACGATCTCTCTGCCGGTGAATTTTCCCTCACGTGCCATCTGGAGAAGGAGATTTGAATTTTTAGGCGCCCAGCCGATGAGCCACTTCTCGGCCACCTCTTTTGTAAAACCACGGGACTTTAGATAGTGGCGCGCGTGCTGGGCATCAGGGTTGCGGAGGAGCTGGTGGTGGTAAAAGCGTGCCGCTTTATTGTTCAGTTCTTTTAGGCGGGAAATTTTACGACGTTTTTTATCGGACTCAGGGTCGTGTGCTTCCTCGATAATGGTGATGCTCGCTCGCTCCGCTAACTTCTTCACGGCATCTATGAAGGGGAGATTCTCATACTCCATGAGGAAAGAAATGGCGTTCCCACTCTCGCCACAACCGAAGCATTTATAATACTGCCCAGCTTGATTGATGTTAAAAGATGGGGTCTTTTCTCCGTGAAAGGGGCAGTTGATTTTAAAGTTCCCCCCGGAGCGCTTAAGGGGGAAGTAGGCTCCGATTAGATCGACAATATCCGTCGCTTGGAGGATTTGTTCGATCGTTTCTTGAGGAATTCGGCCCACGGGAAGATTGTGAATCGGATGATTGGACTTCGCCAGCTTTCGGTTAAGCTAAGCCTATGAAAATACTCGTTTTCTTTTTTCTGGCAAGTTTCAGCCTTCTACTTGGGCAGGATAAGAAGGCCCTAGGGAAGTCTGAGGAGGCCAGCTATGCGGGTAAGATCGTAAGGATTACCGTGGACGAGAAGGATCTCTCGATCGGGGCGAGTTTTAAGTTCATGGAGCGGACGCTGGACCGGGCAAAAGAGGAGGGGGCTAAGGCACTGGTCTTTGACTTAGATACTCCTGGCGGGCTTGCTTTCCCCACTAAGGAGCTAATGACTAAGCTGGCAGACTTAGAAATCCCCACGATCGCCTTTGTGAATTCTGAAGCGAGCAGTGCAGGATCTTTCATCGCGATTTCAACGGACCGGATTTACATGACCCCGGGGTCTAACATCGGTTCTTCAGCCCTCGTGAGTGGGTCTGGGCAGGGAATTGACCCTGTGATGCGGGCTAAGATTGAAAGTTTTTTTGGTTCTCATGTGCGCTATATTGCAGAGAAGAAGGGGCATCGGCCAGAGGTGATCGAGGCCATGATGTTCCTGAGTGATGAAGAGAGAGTGGTGGGAGATGTCGTGGTGAAGCCGGGTGATTTATTAAACCTGAACTCAAGTGAGGCCACGAAGTTGATGGATGATGGCCCACTTTTAGCAAAGGCTGAATTAGCGACCTTGGAGGAAGTCATCGCAGTGGAAGGGTGGAATTCGGCAGACTTGGTGACGGCAGAGCCGAGCGGCTTTGAGCGGGTAGCGTGGTGGGTGGCGAGCGTCTCTGGCGTGCTGATTATGCTGGGCCTAGCAGGGGGGTATTTTGAGCTAAAGACTCCCGGCTTTGGGGTGGGGGGAATTGTTTCGATTATTGCCTTTTCGATCTTTTTCTTCGGGAATTATGTGGCTGGTAATATGGCGGGTTATGAGCTCGCGGCTATTTTTGCGCTGGGATTGGTTTTTATCGCGATCGAAGTTTTCGTGATTCCGGGTTTTGGGGTGGCGGGAATAGCAGGTCTTTTGATGGTGGTGGGAGCCTTGGCGTTCTCGATGGTGGATGGGGTGGAGTGGCAAAAGTTTCAGTGGGGAGGCACTGGGACAGGAGATTTATTAGTCGCGATGTCTGGCCCCGCGATGCAGCTAGGTTTTGGGATTTTTGGTTCCTTAATCCTGCTCTTTGTGATGATGAAATTTCTACCGAAGGTGAAATTTATTGATGAACACTTACTTCCGACCTCGCTCAACTCAGGGACAGGAATGGCAGTTCAGAACCGGGTGGGACTGACCGGAGTGGCGATGAGTGATCTTAAGCCCTCAGGAAAAATTGAGCTCGATGGGGAGAACTTAGAGGTGATGAGTGAGGGGAGATTCATCACCAAGGGCGAGGCCGTGCGGATCGTCTCAGAAGATGGCATGGGCATCATCGTGGAGAAGCTGCCGGGCTAGGTGGCTAAGGAAAAGGTGCTTGGTGTTTAGGCGAAGAAGTCCACCCCAGCCTTAAAGAGGGGCTGGTGGAGCTGCCCTTTGATGTTTTTTCCCACGTCGGGGCCACGGCGCTCACTGTGGCCCATTTTACCTAGGATACGGCCACAGGGGCTGGTGATACCTTCGATGGCATGGATGGAACCATTTGGATTATGCTCAGATGCCATGCTGGGATTCCCCTCAAAGTCACAATACTGGGTGACGATTTGACCTGCGGCGGCGAGCTTCTGGATCTCTTCCTCACTGGCGTAAAATTTCCCCTCGCCGTGAGAGAAGGGAATGTTGTGAATTTGCCCGACTTCAGTTCTCGCGAGCCATGGGGAGAGAGTGGAGCTGATCCGCGTGTTCGCGTAACGAGCAATATGACGGCCGATGTCATTATGCGTTAGAGTTGGAGCTCCTTCTTTAGGGTCTCGGATTTCTCCATAGGGGACGAGGCCAGTCTTGATGAGGGCTTGGAAGCCATTACAGATTCCGAGGATGAGACCATCTCGGTTTTTAAGAAGGTCCATGATGGCGTCCGCGACTTGAGGGTTACGCAAGACGGTGGCGATGAATTTGCCAGAGCCGGCAGGTTCATCCCCTGCGGAGAAGCCACCGGGAATCATGAGAATTTGGGAGCTGCGGATTTGCTCGGCAAGAGCTTGAAGAGATTCCTCAACTGCTCGGGGGCTGAGGTTACGGAAGACCTCAATGTGAGTCTGTGCTCCTGCCTCGTGGAAGGCCTTGGCGCTATCGTACTCCGAGTTCGTCCCCGGGAAACTGGGGATGATAACTCGGGGGGGAACGGTGCTTTGCTGTGCCTTTACCCTTGCGCCATCTTGCGAATGAGTGAAGGTCTGAGCTTCGTGCTTAGAGGGGGGGGATTGTTGCGGGTAGATCTCGGCAAGGGGTGCGCTCCATGCCTCTAGTAGATCGTCGAGCGCGAAGCGGGTGTCTTTGATTTGGATCACTTCTTCTTGCTGCGTTTTTCCGATCGCGGTGGCGTATGGGAGTTCTTTCTCAGACTCTACGAGAAAACAGAGGAAGCGCTCGCGGTAGAGATCTACATCTCGATCGATGATGGCACCGATTTTATGCCCGAAAGCCATTTTGCTCAGGCCTGTGGCGATGCCACCGTGGTCGAGAGTGTGGAGAGCTAGGGGAGAATCGGCGTAGAGAAGCTCGGCGATTTCTTTAAGCTTAGTGAAGTCAGGGAGCTGATCTTGGTCCCGAGGGATTTCGATGAATGAGATGATAGAGTCTGTTTTCTTAAATTCAGGAGACACGACCTTATCTGTGCTGCCGGGGGCGACTGCGAAGGAGACGAGGGTGGGTGGGACGTCAATCTGGTTAAAAGTGCCAGACATAGAGTCCTTCCCTCCGATGGCTCCTAAACGGAGTTCGTGCTGCGCTTTAAATGCCCCGAGGAGGGCGGCAAAGGGAAGTCCCCAGCGGCTCGGGTCATCACCGAGTTTAGGAAAGTACTCTTGTAAGGTGAGGCGGATATCAGAGAGGCGCGCTCCGGAGGCTACGGCGCGGCATACGGATTCAGTGACGGCATAGACGGCACCATGATAGGGGGACCAGGTGGCGATGTTAGGGTTAAATCCCCATGACATGTGCGTGCAGACGCTGCTGTGGCCATGAAGGAGAGGAAGGCTGGCGACCATGGCATCCACTGGGGTGTTCTGATACTTCCCGCCATAGGGAGCTAGGACACTCCCTGCACCCACGGAGGAGTCGAACATTTCACCGAGGCCTTTTTGGGAAGCGATATTGAGATCGGCGAGGGCCTCTGGGATGGTCTGGAAAGCGGCGTATCCGAGAGGACTCTCACTGCCAGGAGCCTCTACGTGGACGCGCGCGTCCTGTGCCACTCCGTTCGTGTCTAGAAATTCACGCGAGAGATCTACGATCGTTTCACCACGCCACTTCATACGGAGGCGGCCGCTGTCGGTGACTGTGGCGACGTGAACACACTCGAGGTTTTCTTTGTCAGATTCTTGAATGAAGTAGGAGAGGTCAGCAGGGTCTACGCAGATCGCCATCCGTTCTTGGGACTCTGAAATAGCGAGTTCAGTTCCGTCTAGGCCGTCGTATTTTTTGGGGACGGCATCGAGGTCGAGGTCGAGACTCTCGGCGATTTCTCCGATGGCGACCGAGACTCCTCCGGCACCGAAATCATTACAAATTTTGATTTTTCGCGCGAGCTGGGGATTCCGGAAAAGGCGCTGAATCTTGCGCTCGGTGGGGGCGTCTCCTTTCTGAACTTCTGCGGAGTTTTCCAAAGCATCATCGTTATGTTCTTTAGAAGATCCGGTGGCACCTCCAACGCCATCACGTCCGGTTCGTCCACCAATTAAGAGGATGAAATCGCCTTTATCAGGCCCACCTCGGAAGACGTTCTTACGTGGTGAGGCGGAGATGACAGCCCCGATTTCCATGCGCTTGGCAGCGTAGTTAGGATGATAAATTTCAGAAACCTTACCAGTCGCTAGGCCGATCTGATTTCCGTATGAGGAGTATCCCTGGGCGGCTTCTTGGCAGATTTTACGCTGTGGGAGTTTTCCCGGAAGGGTGTCTTGGTAAGGAGTGCGGGGATCAGCTGCTCCAGTGACCCGCATCGCTTGATAGACGTATGAGCGGCCTGAGAGAGGATCACGGATGCAGCCGCCAAGGCAGGTGGCGGCTCCCCCGAAGGGTTCAATCTCGGTGGGATGATTGTGCGTTTCGTTCTTAAATTGAATGAGCCATTCTTCGCTTTCAGGAAGGGCGTCAGGGGAGTTTACGTCAAGGGAGTTGCCGGGAGGAGTCTCTGTGATGGGCACCTTGATGACGATAGAGGCCGCGTTGATTTCGTTAGAGATTTCGACGTTGTCGAGTTCACCACTCTTGCGTAGTTCCTTCATCCCGATTAGGGCGATATCCATGAGGGAGACGGGGCGTTCACTGTCTGGCCCATAAACTAGATCACGGGTTTTCAGGTAAGTCTGGTAGCTTTCTTCTATGAGTTCGCTGCCCTGATCAAAGGTGACCTCAGAGATGCGAGACATGAAGGTGGTGTGGCGGCAGTGGTCTGACCAGTAGGTGTCCAGCATCCGGAGCTCGGTGATGCTGGGTTCCCGATCTTCGCTCAGGAAGTACTTCTGAGTGTGGAGAAGATCAGCGGTGGACATGGCGAGGCCGAGTTCACTGCGGAATGCTTGGAGCTCATCCTCCGACTTGCAGTTAAATCCAGTGAGAATGGCGACTGGGGCGGGGGTAGGAGAGTCGCTGCGTTTGAAGTCCTCGATCACGGGAACTTCATGTGAGTCGACGGGGTTAATGAGGTATTTTTTAATTTCGCCAAGCTGCTGGGGAGAAAGCTCGCCATTTAGGATGATGATCCTTGCAGAAGAGACGAAGGGGCGGTCTTTTCCTGTGAGAATCTGGAGACACTGGGCGGCGGAGTCTGCGCGTTGATCAAATTGACCAGGGAGGAACTGGATGGCGAAGGCGCACTCCTTAGGAGCAAGGGTGAGGGAGGTGGATGATGTTTCGACTTGTGGCTCAGAGAGGATGAGCTGGGCTGCCTTGGCAAATTCGGCCTCGCTGAGGTCATCCAGATCATAGCGCTGAACAATACGAGCGGAATGAATGGAGTCGATGGAGAGATTAGCACGGAGGTCAGCGATGAGCTGGGCAGAGTCGCTAGCGAAGGGGGAAGATTTTTCGACAAAGAGGCGGTGCATGGCAGAGAAGACGCAGGTTAGGGGGCAGCGGGTGAAGGGCAAGTGTGAAGGAGTTGAGGAATGGACAAATCGGGGGATGAGGATCTTAGGAGATGAAAAAAGCCACTTCCGGGAGGGGGAGGTGGCTTTTGCTTTTTGGGAGGGAAGAGTGCTTAGGTCTCCTCGGTGTGTAGGGTTCTGCGACATTTTTCGAGGAGTTTTTTAGTCGCTTTAATTCCCTCGTCTTCGGAGAGTTTTTTCCCCTCGTACTCGATGCCGACAAAACCGTGGTAGTGGTGTTTGAGCATGATGCGGAGCATTTTAGCGAAATTCGTTTGAGTTTCTTCACCGTGTTTATCAAATCCTTTTGATTTGGCGGAGACTCCTTTGGCAAAGGGCATGAGTTCTTCCATACCCTTGTATGGATTATAGCCATGGAAGTTACCGAAGTCTGGGAGTGAACCGCAATTATCGAGGCCCACTTCACTGAGGACTTTAGACATCCATTCGCCATTAGATGAGAGGCCGCCGTGGTTTTCGACGATGATGTTAATTTGGTGATTCTCGGCGAAGGTCGAGAGGTCCGTGAGACCTTTGACACAATTTATGGCTTTCTCAGCATCATTTTCTCCTTCCCCGTGGGAGTTTACGCGGATGGAGTGGCAACCGAGAAAGGCGGCGGCCTCTACCCATTTTTTATGTTGATCGATCGTTTTTTGGCGCTTGTCCTTGGAGCTGGCTCCGAGGGGGCCTTCTTTATCCACCATGATGAGGAGGTTCTGCATGCCGAGGTCCTTGACTCGTTGATTAAGTTCAGTGAGGTATTTGCGGTTCTGGGCCTTATCTTTGAAGAATTGATTAACGTATTCTAGAGCCTTTATCCCGTGCGTTTTCTTGGTGTACTCAGGCCATTCCAAGGTCGTCATTTTTCCGCCCTGAAGTGAGCGGTGGTTTGACCACTGAGCGAGTGAGATCTTAAAGAGATCCTCGGCCTTAGTTTTAGGTTTACGGGGTTTTTCCGCGATTGCGGGGCTGGCGAGAGCTGCGATGGAGAAGTGAATAAAGTTGCGCCTTTGCATTGTTCTGAGTTTCGAGGTAGACGGGAGGGAAGGAAAGGGGAAAGTTAGTTCTAGATGAGTATTACGACGAAGAGAGGGGATGAGGGATTCACAGATCTTTTATTTGGAGGGAAGGCTGCGAAGGGAAGTGAGCAAATTGAGGCCTTAGGAGCGGTGGACGAGCTGAATGCGGTTTTAGGGATGGCGCGGGTGGTGATGGTGGGAGAGGTGGCGGAGATGGTGGATGAGGTTCAGAAAAACCTCGTAAATTTAATGGGTGAGTTGGCAATGCCAGTGGGTAAGGAAAAGGAGTATGATCGAGCTGGTTTTAAGAGGATTGAGGAGGGGGACTTGTCCCGCTTAGAAGGCTGGAGTTCTGGCCTAGAGGGGGAGGGGAGGTTCCGAGGTTGGTTAAGGCCAGGAGCGAGTGGGGGTGAGTTGGCGGCGAGACTGCACTTGGCGAGAACGGTGGCGAGGAGGGCTGAGCGGAGGGTGTGGGGCCTCTCAGAGGAGTTGGCTTCTTTTCCAGTGAAGATCTTTTTAAACCGCCTTTCTGATTTGTTATGGCTAATGGCGGATCAGAGTGGCGAGCTATCGGAGTAAAGAAATTCAGATAGATGCCTGTTCTGCCTAAGAGGCAGAAGACCCTAGGGAGTAGGATCGAAAAAACTGCGCCTCTTTCGAGACGCAGTTGAGAAGTTGGGAAAAATGGGGGGAGAAATTTAGCTTAGTTTTTCTGTCCAGTTCCGGGAAGGAAGCGGTAGTAGCTTTCTAGCATGAGGGTGGCGAGACAGGTGCGATAGTGCTTAGCATACTTCTTGTCCCCACTGAGTCCGTGAGTCGCCTGCACGCTTTTATATGAACCATCTTCATCTTGATTTTTTAGGACTTCATCGCGGAAGAGTTTATTGTATTTCTTCCACTCGTTTCCACCGTGGTTAATCATGGCTTGGACTGCGTAGTAGTGGCCGTAGAGGTCTGAATGCTCTTTAGAATTCCAGTCTAGCTTGATGTGTTCGTCGATGTAGCTAATGGCCTTACGGGCTTTCCGATTGGCCGATGAGTCCCAGATCTGGAAGCAAAGTGCGCCGACTGCTGTGAGGGTGGTGCCGTCATGACGGATGGCGGTGCTCTTGTAGCCAAAGGCTCCGGTAGAACCTTGCTTGCTTTCCATGAAGCTGAGAGCATTTCTCGAGCAGCGGCTGATGTTCTTGAATTCGAGACCAGAGAATTTACAGGCTTTTAGAGCCTGCAGCTGCCAGCCTACGATTGAGGTGTCCGTGTGTCCGCCATCTCGGACGTAAGAGTAGGCCCAGCCACCGTCTTTGTTCTGATTATCGATAAGGAATTGGCCGGAGGCTAGGACGGCTTCTTTAAGTTGGTGAATATTTTCGCCGAAGGATTTGACACAGAGAGTGTAGGCCTCTGCGAGGGCGTAAACTGCGATGGCGTGCTCGTAGCACCAGCTCTTCTTTTTAAAATCTCTGGCGAGTTTGCCATCATTCTTCATCGCTTTATCTATAAGGTAGGTGATTCCGGCGAGGACACTTTCACCAAATTCTCCAGACTGAGCAGTTTCACAGCGGCCGAGGAAGGTGAGGATGGCAAGACCTGTCATGCCAACGGGCTCGCTTTTAGTCCATGAGCCATCTTTATTCTGAGTTTTTACGAGCCAACGCAGCGAGGCTAAGACTGCGTCTTCGCATTCAGGAGTCCCGCCACTGGAGGTGAGTCGCTGGAGCCGGTCTGCTTGAGAGCAGCGTTTTTTCAAGGCAGTCGGAATGTTTCCGAAGGCGCCGCCGGCACCAGCACTATCACCATCGCCCCAACCATTTCCGAAGTCGTTACCATCACCAAAGTCTAGGCTAGGCTCTTGAACATCGATGTCAGGGACGGGGATGGCGGTAGGAGACGAGGTGTTCGCAGCGATCACTTTAGAAGTCGTTGCTGAAGGGGCAGATGGCTTACGCTCTATCTGGGTCTGAACTTTCTTTTGTTGTAGATCGTCTTCTGATTCGGCGGCACCGGTGTAGCTGATGATCTGGGGAATGGTCTTAGAGCTACTAGCCATGGCAATGATCGTGAGAATCACTGCGAAGAGAACCATGAGAAGGATGGCAATGATAAGGCTGGTGATCGTAGATGTGCGTTTCTGGGCAGCAAGACGTGCTTGGGCTTCAGGTGAGAGTTGTGCATGTAAGCTCATGATTTCTGTTTCTTAGAGGCGGAAATTTTTAAGAGGTTCTTGAAAGGTAATTTACGGTTCAGGAGATGGATTGGCGAGCAGAGAGATTTATTATTTTCATTAGGTGGAACGGAGGAGGAGGAGAGGAAATTAGGAGGAATTGGAGAAAAAGTGATTTGGGAGGATTCTTTTCAAAAAGTTGAGGCTGGGTGGCTGTTTTGAAATGGGGGGCCTGACTTCGCTTAGGAATTCTCGTTGCAATCGCCCGTTTTGAGCGGGAAGGTGGAGAGGTGATTAGCAGTCTGCGTTTGGTGAATTTTCGGTGTTTTGAGCAGGAGTCGCTGTCACTGAGTGAGGCGTGGCAGGTTTTTGTGGGAGAGAATGCGCAGGGGAAAACCTCATTGCTGGAGGCGGTGTGCCTTTTACTAAGATTGCAGTCACCAAGGGCGAGGCAGACACGGCAGTTGGTGAGAGAGGGCGCGGGAGGTTTTGGTCTGGCAGGTGAGGCATGGGGGCGGGATTTACAAGTGAGGGGGGATTCTGGGGGCTTAACTTTAAAGGTGGACGGAGGGGAGGTGATGGCGAGAAGAGATTATTTAGAAGAAAGTGGCTTGGTGGTGTGGATGGGGAATGAGGATCTTGATTTAGTCCGTGGAGGTGGGGAGAGCCGGCGGAGATACTTGGATTTTATCGCGACTCAGGTGGATCAGGAATATCGTCACCACTGGAGCCGGTATCGTCAGGCTTTGAAGGCGAGGAATCGCTATCTTAAAACGCTCTCGGCGGAGGACTCGGTGGTGCAGGCTTATACGAAGATGCTGATTGAGCATGGCTCGGTGATGATCCGGCTACGCGAAGAGCTGTGTGAGCAGTTAGGGCCTTTGGTAGAGGGCCATCAGGCGGGAATTAGTGGGGCTGGTGAGGTGCTGGAAATGCGTTATGTGGACCGCTCTCGTGGGGACTTGGAAGCGCTGTTTGCGGAGGTCGCAAATTCGGAAACACGGCGCGGTTTGACTCTTGCGGGGCCTCACCGCGATGAGTTGAAGCTAACGGTTGCGGGGCGTTCGGCGAAGTTGTTTGCGAGTGAGGGGCAGCAGCGGACTTTAGCCTTATCACTGAAGTTGGCGCAGGGGGAGTTGTTACGGAAGTTGGGGCGGAGGGAGCCTATTTACTTAATTGATGATGTTTTTGGAGAGCTGGATTTGAGGCGTCGGAATGCCTTGATGGGACGCCTGCCGGCGGAAGCACAGAAGTTGGTGACTACGACAAATCTTGACTGGTTCGAGCAGGCTGGGATGGCTCTGAAGGTGAGTGAGGTGAAGGCGGGACGGGTGATTTAGATTTTAGTGAGCTTGGTGATGCGCCCGGTGGAGACCCATTCGGCGACGAAGATGTTTCCCTGAGCGTCGAAGCAAGCGTCATGAGGATGGACGAATTTTCCATCGACCCATCTGTGGGCTTGGGTGCGGAGTTTCTTTTTCTTGGCGAGGACTTGTTTACGCCAGTTTTCGTCATCGGCGAGATGGATGATGTTGTTATTTTTATCGAGGAGGGTGAGGCGAGCAGAGAGGTCAGGGATGAGCATGAGGTCTTTATAGACGTCAATGTTGGCGGGGAGGATGAAAGGTTCCGCGAGGGTTTTGAGGTGCTCTCCTTCAAAGGTGAACCACTGGAGGCGGCTATTGGCACGGTCGGCAACGCAGAGGCTGAGGTTTTCAGGGTCACGGCTATCGACCCATAAACCGTGGGGTAGATTAAACTCGCCGTCTTTTTCTCCGGGCTTACCAAAGGTGGAGAGGTAATTTCCGTGGGTGTCGTAACGGTGGATGCAGTGGCCTCCATATCCGTCAGCTAGGTAGATGCTACCATCACTAGGGTGAAATGCGGTATTGGTGGGCATGAATCTATCCCGTCCCCATTTACGGCGAGTGCTGCGGTCTTCTCCTTGTGCGTAGCGTTCGGAGGCCATAGGAGCTCGTTGATACCAGACGGTGGTCCCTGTGAGGGTGAGTTTGGCAAAGGATTTGATGCCTTGGTAGGCGGTGATGTAGAGAAATTGTTCTTTTCCTTCGCGGCGGATCTCGATGCCGTGTCCGCCTCCTTGAAATTGGCTCCCGAAGGCACGAATGAATTTGCCCTTGGGATCGAAGACGAAGATGGCGGGGTGGTCTTTTAAGTGGGCTCTTCCTTCATGCATGACGTAGAGGTTTTGCTCGGCGTCAATGGCGACATTATGGGTGGTCTGCCATTTGAAATGGTCAGGGAGTTTGGCGAAATTATGATCAACTTCGTATTGGTGTTCTCCCTCGCCGATGATGATCGGGCTGGTGCTTTTCTGGGCATTGGCGATGTGCGGGAAAGAGAGCGTGGTCCCGGCAAGGAGGGTGGATTTTTTCAAAAAGTGACGGCGAGATGAAGATGTCATGCAAATAAGGGATAAGAAAATTATCCTGATGTCGAGACCTGATCTATGGGCGAAAGGGGTGTTTAGCCAGTCTTCTATTAAGGTTGCTTATTCCGTCTGTAGGATTTAGGCGTGGATGCAATCTAATGTTTAAACTTATTTACCGAAAGTTCGGGAAGGATGTGCAGTGGAAGGATGAGATCCTTGCGGGGGCTACGGTGACTTTAGCAATGATTCCTGAAGCGGTGGCCTTTGCCTTTGTTGCGGGGGTGGATCCGTTACTGGGTCTCTATGCGTCATTTTTCTTAGGTTTGATTACGGCTATTTTCGGAGGGCGTCCTGGGATGATTTCTGGGGCTGCGGGGGCGACTGCGGTGGCTACGGTTTCAGTGATTTTGTTATGGGGACTGGAGTATCTTTTTGCGGCTGTGATTTTGGCAGGGGTGCTTCAGATTTTAGTAGGGCTATTTAAGATGGGGCGCTTTATTCGCCTGTTACCACACTCAGTGATGTTGGGCTTTGTGAATGGCTTAGCGATTGTGATAGGCTGGGCTCAGTTTAGTCAGTTTAAGACGAATGAGCGGATCGTTTATGAATCTGGGGAGGGTTTTCTCCAGATTGGTGATTGGATGAGTCTGGGTTCTGCGGAGGCGATTACGATGTTAGGGGTGATTATGGCGACGATGTTAATTTGCCATTTCTTACCTAAGTTCACTCGGGCTTTACCAGCGCCTCTCGTGGCAATTGTTTTAGGGACTTTAGTGGTGGCCTTTGTCCCCGGGGTGGAGACTAAGACGGTGGCTGATGTGGTGGAGACTCAGCGTAAGTTACAGCGCGAAAAAGCGGTGAAGATTGATAAGTTTGAGACGGCTCAGGACTCTCTCTTGGTGAGTGAGCGAGATCTGAAAGGGGCAGAAATCGCGGCGAGTGAGCTCACGGATGAGGAGATGGGGGAGATTAGACAGGGGCTAAAGGCAGATTTACCGACATTTCATATTCCGGAGATCGCTTGGGCAAATGTGGATGGTTTAAGTGCAATCTTTTTTCTGGCCCTTGCAATCGCGAGTATTGGCCTAGTGGAGTCTCTGATGACCCTTTCGCTCATTGATGAGCTGACTGAGACGCGAGGTTCTTCAAACCGGGAATGTGTCGCCTTGGGCGGGGCGAATGTGGTGACTGGTTTATTTGGTGGGATTGGTGGGTGTGCGATGATCGGTCAGAGTATGGTGAACATTAATTCAGGGGGTCGAGGGCGGCTTTCAGGGATTACGGCAGCTGTGGTGCTTTTGGGGTTTATCCTCTTTGCTCCGGGCTTAATTGAGATGATTCCTATCGCCTGTCTCGTCGGGGTGATGTTTATGGTGGTGATCGCGACTTTTGCTTGGTCTAGCTTGCGAATGGTGGGGAAGGTGCCAAAGACGGACCTTTGGGTGATTCTTGCCGTTTCGGTGATCACGGTGATTTCTCACAATCTTGCCTTAGCGGTGGCGATTGGGATCATTATCAGTGCTCTGACCTATTGCTGGGAGCGTTCTAAGGAGTTGGTTTTAGAGTTATCCGAAGAGGATGAGGGGAGCCGGACTTACAAGGTACGGGGGCCGATTTTCTTTGGCTCAATCCAGCAATTTAAGGATTTGTTCAGACCGTCAGAAGATCCTGAGAATGTTTATTTGAACTTCCGCCGTTCGAAGGTCTGTGATCACTCTGCAATTGAAGCGATTCACAGTATGAGCGAGAGATACCGCTCTCAGGGTAAGCGCTTACACTTGGTGAATTTAGATGTTTCAAGCTGTCATATTCTCCAAAAAGCGGGAGATCTGGTGGAGGGTGAGTTTTATGGGAAAATTAATGGGGGGCATTAGGGCTAGGAGAGCTAGGACTGTTTTTATCAAAGGGAGACCTTCAGTGAGGACTAGCTGATTAAGGAGGGGGGAGGAGATGATCCTTTGCTTATGGGTGGAGAGCTCTGAAGGGTGGAGAGCTCTGAAGAGGGGATCTTGAAAGAAAGGTGAAAAAAACCGACTGCCCTTCCGGGAGTCGGTTTTTGCGGTGAGTTTTTTTTGGAAAAAGGCGAATTGGACTTACTCGCCTAGGCCGAAGCGGAGGAAGTTATTCACTGTGATGGTGTCACCGAGTTCTTTGCCTTTTGTGGCAAGGAGGTCTTTAATCACGGTGTCAGGATTTTTGACAAATCCTTGCTCCAGGAGGCAGCGTTCTGAGTAGAATTTGCCAAGCTTCCCTTCGATGATTTTCTCAAGGATATCGGCTGGCTTGTTCTGTCCTTCCATTTGCTTACGGAAGATGTCTTTTTCTGACTCTACGAGCTCAGCTGGGATGTCCTCACGCTGGAGTCCAGCAGGGGAGGTCGCGGCGATGTGCAGAGTGAGATCTTTCACAAGATTCTGGAAGCTGTCTGTGGAAGCAGTGGCGGCGTTCCCTGCTCCGACTTCGATAAGGACTCCTACTTTACCACCAAGGTGGATGTAGGAGGCTACGGCACCCTCGCCAGAGAGGCTGAGGCGCTGGAAGCGGCGGAACTGGAGATTCTCGCCCATTTCGAGGACCTTTGTCTTAATGAACTGTTCTAGGGTGCCTTCGTCCTTAGGAAGGGCGAGGGCGGCTTCTAGATCAGTGGCCTCACTCGCGAGGACAGTGCTGGCAATATCAGCGACAAAGGCTTGGAAGTTCTCGTTCTTAGCTACGAAGTCGGTCTCACAGTTTACCTCGACAAGGAGGCCTGCTTTTCCGCACTCGCCAATTGCTGCGACGATGATTCCCTCGTTGGCATCACGAGAGGCCTTTTTCTCAGCTTTAGCCTCGCCCCGCTCGCGGAGAATTTTAATAGCGGCGTCAATATCACCCTCAGTTTCTTTAAGGGCATTTTTACATTCCATCATGGCGACTCCGGTTTTTTCGCGGAGTTCTTTTACAAGAGCTGCTGTGATCATAATGTGAGTGATTTTCTAAGGTATGGGTAAGCTGGTTTAACTTTTGGCGCCGGTGATAATCCCGTCTACGAGATTTTGAAGGACGATGCGGATAGAGCGCATGGCGTCGTCATTTCCTGGGATGGGGAATTCGAGTTTACCGGGGTCTCCGTTTGTGTCGACGATGCCGATGATGGGAATCTTAAGTCGCTTAGCCTCGGCCACTGCGATGGATTCACGAGCGGTGTCTACGATGACGACCGCGTCTGGGTGCTTTTCCATATTGCGGACACCATTAAGGTTACGGTGAAGTTTTTCTTTTTCACGTCCTAGAGCTGAGAGCTCCTTTTTAGACATGGATTTGTATTCTGGAGCGCGCTCAATATCTTCAAGATACTTGAGACGTTTCACGGAATTCCGAATGGTGGTGAGGTTGGTGAGGGTGCCACCGAGCCAGCGATAGTTTACGTAGTATTGGCCAGTTGCTTCGGCAGCTTCACGAACGGCCTCTTGGGCTTGTCGCTTACAACCTACGAAGAGAATCTTTTTCTTTTTTCCTGCGATTCCGGAGAGGAAGTCGGAGGCCTTGTCGAGACATTGAACGGTTTTTTCGAGGTCGATGATGTAAATGCCACCTTTATCCTTCATGAGGTAAGGCTTCATTTTAGGATTCCATTTCTTGGTCTGGTGTCCGTAGTGGACGCCAGCTTCGACCATGTCTTTGATGAGTTCGTTAATCATTTTTTTGGGTCCTCCGTTAAAGCACGAAGGCGCTTGTGGTTTGAGAAATTACTGCGATGGATGTTTTCCCCATTTCCTCGTTGTTGATAAAGCAGCTTGTGGGAAGGGGCCTGAATTAGGTGGGAAATGGAGAGAAGGCAAGGGTTTTTGTGAGTCTCCTTGGGTGAGGTCTGGGCGAAGTGCGTGATCCGGCTTCTGGGGTGGTGTCGCTGTGTTTTTTTAACTGAGCTCGCGATAGCGTGGCGCTGGAGGATGATGAAGGTCTGGTGCTCAGTAGGGGGAGCTAGAGCTGTTTAGGGGCTACTTAGGCTAGGGTGTCTAGAGTGGCGGGGAGAGATTCTTGCTCTGTTGTGGACGGGAATGATGCTGGAGATTTTCGTTCGTAGTTGAGCCGGGTGGCGGGGGAGGTTAAGGCTGGGGCATGATTAAACAGATTGTGGTTCATCCGGGTGGAGCTCATAAGGATGATTTTTTGGCATGTGCGCTTTTGGTGGCTGAGCACGGGGTCCCCGTTTTACGGAGGGAGCCGAGTGAGGCAGATTTGGCAGATGTGACGACGGCGGTGGTGGATGTGGGGCTGGAGTGGGATGCGGAGAGGATGAATTTTGACCATCACCAATTTCCCCGTGATGCGGAGCCTCTGTGTGCACTGAGCCTAGTTTTAAAGCATTTAGGAATTTACGAGGAGGCACGGAAGTTTTGTGACTGGCTGGAGGTGGCAGAGTATATAGATACCCGAGGACCTCATGATACGGCGAAGTGGCTGGGGGTGGAACGGGATGTGATGTCTCAGCTGAATTCACCGATCGATATTACGATGTTACGGCGCTTTGCGGGAGCTGTGCAGCATGAGGCAGGCGAGCCGATCTATGAGCTGATGAGAATGCTGGGTGAAGATTTGTTAAATTTTGTGAGGGGGATGCAGAGGCAGCTTTCTTATCTGGCTGAGGCAACTGAGGTGTGGGAGATGGATTTCGGAAAGAAGGTTCTCTTTTTACCTAGAACGGAGCCGATGAGTGAGGAGGGGTCAATGGGGATGGGACGTTATGTGGAGGAGTTGGGTTTACAGGAGGAGGTGGTGGCCTTGGTGTATCCAGACCGCCGAGGTGAGGGGTATGGGATGTCTCGTTTTAATGACGATAAGCGGATGGAGTTTACGCGAGTGGGGGAGGAGGAGGATGTGAACTTTGCCCATAATAAGGGTTTTATCGCGAAGACTTCGGCAACTGCTCCCGAGAGGTTAAGGAAGTTGGTGGAAGAATCTTGGGTGGGGTAAGCTAAAGGGGGGGCGGAGGGAAAGAAGGCTTTCTTGACAAGTGGCTTCGGAGTTCTTGAGATAGAATCTAATGAAGAAACTTACTGCCTATTTGTTTATCTTATCGCTGATCACTCCGGTTTTAGGCCAGGAGGTGGCTGTGCCGAAGTCGTATATTTTGGCAAAAAGTGAGGCCGTTCTTCCCTTAGAAAGGGAGTTCAAGGTGGTGCGTACGATGGCGATGGATGATGCCCAGATCGAGATCAAGATGAAGGTCGGAGGGCAGGGGATGGAGGGGACCATGAGTAAATCTAAAAGTGAGGAAATCGTCTACGACTTTGTCTCGGAGGATAGGATCCGAGTTTCCTATAGAAAAGATCGTGCTCAGGAGAAGTCTTCTATGATGGGGCGGGAGGATGAGAATGAGGAAATTGCACCTTCTGAGGGGAAGGTGATTCTCCTTGAAAAGAAGAATGGGAAATGGATGGGGAAGTTGGAGGCGGGTGAAATTGAGGAGGCTGATCAAGAGAGTTTTGATGAGACTCTAAAGAAGCTGGAAGCTGAGTTTAATGAAAACAGTGAAAAGGCGATGTACGGAACTAAGCCTCGTAAGGTGGGTGAAAGCTGGGATGTGGATGCGGCCTTGATGCCGGGCTTGGAAGACTTCGAGGTGAAGGGTGGAGAGTTGACGATGACTTTCGTCGAGGTGAAAGAGGTTCAGGGGGAGCTTTGTGCGCTCCTGAAAACGGCCTTTTCAATTCAGGCAGAGATGCGTGATGATGACATGGAGGGAGTGGGGGTATTGATCGAGGGGAGTGGGCAAATCGTACGTTCTTTGAGCTTACTGACAGATTATCAGTTCACAGGGGATATGACGATGAAGATGTCTGGAGAGATCGAGGTGCAGCCAGAAATCAATGCGATGATCTCCATGGACGGTGCGATGAGGATGGAAATGCAGATGGTGGAGATGGGGACTGAGGCAGAGTGATGAGGGCATGGGTTTTCATGTGGGTTTCTCTGGTTCTCGTCTCCTGCGATTGTGGAGAGGAGAAGGGTGGGGAGAGGCCTTGGACTTTTCCTGAGCTAGAAATCGGGGAATGGGTAAGAAAGTATGTGTGTTTTATCTAGTTAGAGACATTGCATTTTATG
>CALFVL010000153.1 GCA_937928425.1 uncultured Verrucomicrobiales bacterium | reverse complement strand
AAACACAGACCATGAACCCAGATAAGAAATTCATTCTCGACGAAATCAAGGGACGTGTTGACGAGTCTTCCTTCGTCCTAGTTGTTGATTACACTGGAACCACCGTTCCAGAGTTCAATGAGCTCCGTGGCCGCCTCCTTGAGCAGGGTGCTGAGTGCCATGTGGCGAAGAACTCATTCATGAAGCGAGTGCTGGCTGACGCTGGCCTTCCTGATCTTGGCGAAGAACTCATCGGACAAACTGCTTTCGTAACTGGAGACTCAGATGTCTGTGCAGTTGCTAAGGTCGTTGCGAATTTTGAAAAAGAATTCAAAAAACCTGAAATTAAGGCTGGAATCCTAGATGGTGCAGTCCTTAGCTCATCAGATGTGAAGGGTCTTGCAGCGCTTCCACCTCGCGATGTCCTACTCGCTCAGCTCCTTGCGACCATCAATGCTCCAGCAACTCAACTGGCCCGCATTACCAATGAGCCTGGTGCTAGCCTCGCCCGTGTCATCAAAGCGAAAGTCGATAAGGGAGAATAATAAATTTGAAAGGATGGCCCGACTTAGCCTGTTTAGCAGGGTAGGAGAGGCTTGGATAACAAAACTGGTTCCTCGTCGGTCTTACGGCCAGTAAGACTGAAATCACTGGAAAGCCCCAGTGGCGACGATACCGACAAAAAAAATACAATGTCAGACATTACTAAAATTGCAGAAGAGCTCGGTAAGCTTACTATCTTAGAAGCCGCCGAATTAGTTAAAAACCTTGAAGAAGAGTGGGGCGTAAGCGCTGCTCCTGCTGCAGGGGTCGCCGTTGCCGCTCCTGCTGGTGACGCTGGGGCCGCAGCTGAGGAAAAAACTGAATTTGACGTCATGCTTGCTGAGGCAGGTGGCAACAAGATCGCCGTCATTAAGGCTGTGCGTGGAGTTGCTGCTGGACTTGGTCTTGCAGACGCTAAGAAACTCGTCGAGAGTGCCCCTGTGGCTGTTCTCGAAGGAGCTAGCAAGGACGATGCGGAAGCCGCTAAGGCTGCCCTCGAAGAGGCTGGAGCCAAAGTCGAGCTCAAGTAACAATCTCCGGATTTTCACCCAACTCCGATTCAGTAGAAACGGAGTTGGGCCCGGCCGGAGGAGAGTCAAAACCGACTTAAATTTGACCCAAATTTCATATTTGGGATTTTTCGTCGAAGGTGATTCCCCTCCGTTCGTGCCCACCGTAAAAAGTAGTCACTACTCGGAAATTGCAATTCCAGACCCAGAACTCCGCCCAGTTTTTATCGATTGAGTCGATCGTGAAAACTTGGCGAAAACTCTCATCCGGATCCTAATATTATGTTGAAGCGAGAATACTTTGGAACCATCGAGGAGGTCATCGAGCCACCGAACCTGATTGAGGTGCAGTCTAAGTCCTACGAGGACTTTCTGCAAAAAGACGTGCCGCCCTCCAAGCGGACAGAAGGCGGCCTTCAGGCTGTGTTTCAAGAAGTCTTCCCGATCAAATCCTATGACGAAACCATTGAGCTGGGCTTCGTTTCCTATGACATCGAGGACTCGAAGGAGAGTGCTTTGGATGCTCTGAGAACCGGCGAGACATTTTCCGCAGCTCTCTATGTCACCTTTAATTTGAAGGATGACACGGGAACGAAGAAAGAGCGTGTCTACATGGGTGAGCTTCCAATGATGACCCGCCGTGGAACGTTCGTAATTAATGGTGCCGAGAGGGTCATCGTATCCCAGCTTCATCGCTCACCAGGAATCTGTTTTGAGAAGTCCGTTCATTTAAATGGGAAGATTCTTCATAGCTTCCGCATTATTCCCGACCGTGGATCTTGGCTTGAAGTCCAATTCGATACGAACGATCTCGCTTACGTTTATCTCGACCGCCGTCGCCGTCGCCGTAAGTTCCTTGTTACGACCTTCCTCCGTGCTCTCGGTTACCCCACAGAGCGGGATTTAGTCTCTAATTTCTATAACATCCAGAAGCTCAAGATTAGCGAGAAAATGGATGAGGAGTCTCTGGCTTCCTTGATGGCCTTCGAAGATATTGTAGACGGAGAAGTTGTGGTTGCCCGTGCTTATGAGCCACTTTCTATCGGGGTGATTCGCCAGCTCGTTGCCCTAGGTGAAAAGACAATTGAGGTGATTGATGCGAGTGAAGACGAAATTCTCGTGAAGTCTCTTAAGAAAGACCCCGCTCATGATGAGGAGTCTGCGCTGAAGGATATTTACCGTAAGCTCCGCCCTGGTGATCCGCCAACCGCAGCGAATGCTCGCGCCTTGCTGAAGCGTCTTTTCTTTGATCCTAAAAAGTATGACCTCACTCGTGTGGGTCGCTATAAGATCAACCAGAAGCTTCGTATCGATGTGGACTCTAATGAGCGCATCATGGTGGGTGAGGATTTCCTTGCTGCTACTAAATATCTCCTTGGCCTTAAGAAAGGAGAGGGGATTCTTGACGATATTGACCACCTTGGTTCCCGCCGTGTCCGTGCGGTTGGTGAACTTCTTGCGAATCAATGCCGTGTGGGCTTGGCTCGTACTGAGCGTTTGGTCAAAGAGCGCATGACTCTTTTTGATGTCAATATCGAGGGAATGACCCCTCAGAAGCTGATTAATCCAAAGGCTCTTAGTGCCGTCGTTCGTGATTTCTTTGGGCGTTCCCAGCTCTCGCAGTTCATGGATCAAACGAATCCTCTTGCCGAACTGACTCACAAGCGCCGTCTCTCGGCTCTGGGGCCAGGAGGTTTAAATCGTGATCGTGCGGGATTTGAAGTTCGGGACGTTCACACCTCTCACTACGGGCGCATTTGTCCAATTGAGACTCCTGAGGGACCAAATATCGGTCTCATTAACTCAATGTGCACCTATGCTCGTATCAACGAGTTTGGCTTTATCGAGACTCCTTATCGGGTAGTGAAGAAGGGTAAAGTTACTAGCACCATCGAGTATCTTACCGCCGATCAGGAGGAAGGTTACCTCATCGCTCAGGCCAATAATACGATCGATAAGACCGGGAAGTTCCTGAATGAGCGTATCACTGCTCGCGAGCGTGGTGAGTTTCTTGAAGTGGATCCAGACCGGGTAGACTACATGGATGTTTCTCCAAAGCAGCTCGTTTCAGTTGCAGCAGGTCTCATCCCCTTCCTTGAACATGATGATGCGAACCGCGCTCTCATGGGATCTAACATGCAGCGCCAAGGAGTTCCTCTCTTGGTTTCTGATTCACCTTACATCGGCACAGGTCTTGAAGAAAAGGCGGCCCGTGATTCTCGCTCAGTCATCGTTGCTGAGTCGGATGGAATTGTCGCCGCTTCTTCTGCTGAATATATCATTACGACGAAAGATGGGACTCTCCCGGTTTCTGAAGAGCGTTTCCTTTCTGAGCCTGAGTCGATTAGATCGAATCCAGAGAAAGGGATCTTCGTTTATCCCCTTCGGAAATTCATGCGCTCGAACTCTGGTTCATGCATTAACCAAAAACCACTCGTCGAGTCTGGTCAGAAAATTAAGAACGGCGACATCATCGCAGACGGCCCGAACACCCAGCATGGTGAACTCGCGCTGGGAGCGAACGTGCTCGTCGCCTTCATGCCTTGGAACGGTTACAACTTTGAGGATGCGATCGTCATCTCAGAGCGGATGGTGAAGGATGATATCTACACCTCGATCCATATCTCTGAATTTGAGTGTGCTGCTCGTGATACGAAACTTGGACCAGAAGAAATTACCCGAGATATTCCTAACGTCGGTGAAGAAGCTCTGAAGAATCTCGATCATGACGGCATCATCCGCATCGGTGCGGAGGTAAAGCCTGGTGATATTCTTGTGGGTAAGATTACTCCGAAGTCTGAGACCGAGCTGGCTCCAGAAGAGCGGCTTCTTCGTGCGATCTTTGGTGAAAAGGCTGCTGATGTGAAGGACACCTCATTGCGTGTTCCTTCCGGTTGCACCGGGATCGTCCAAGATATCCGGATTTCCACTCACGGCATGGCTCGCCGAAAGGAACTGGAAGCAGATCCTGCGAAGCTCAAGAAGCAGCTTAAGAAGATTAACGACGACTATAAGAAGAAAAAAGACCAGCTTACGGATCAATTGACCGAGAAGCTCTCTGACATTCTTCTGGGCGAAAAAATTCCGCTTGATGTCGTGAATGCTCAGTCGGGGGAAATCATTATCCCGGCCAATCGTAAAATCACCAAGACGCTCTTACGCAAGTTAGCGTCTGTTTATGATCACATCGAGATCGATCCGTCTCCGATCCGTAATAAGATTCTCGAGATTATTTCTAACTTCGAGGGCCGTTTTGCGGAGCTTGATGGTGATCGCGAGCGCCGTCTTGATCAGATCGAGAGTGGTGATGAGATCGACCCAGGTGTGGTCAAGGAGGTGAAGGTCTTCGTGGCCGCTAAACGTAAGCTCAGTGTGGGTGATAAGATGGCTGGTCGTCACGGTAACAAAGGTGTGGTTTCAGTGATCGTACCAGAGGAGGATATGCCTTATCTCTCTGACGGAACGCCCGTAGACATCTGCCTTAACCCACTCGGGGTGCCTTCTCGAATGAACGTGGGACAGGTTTTAGAAACCCACCTTGGGGTTGCAGCTAAGGCCCTCGGTTTTAAAGTCGCCACTCCAATTTTCGACGGAATTCACGAAGATAAGATTTGGGAATACATGTCTCAGGCTAAGAAAGTCGATGGCTTCACCTGGATTGGTGATGGCAAGGATGGATCAGTTGCCGGTAAGTCCACGCTTTATGATGGGCGTAATGGCGAGGCGATTCACCAGCCAGTCGTGGTCGGCATCATTTATATGCTGAAACTAGGTCACCTCGTCGCAGATAAGATTCACGCTCGTGCCGTGGGTCCATACTCGCTTGTCACTCAGCAACCGCTCGGGGGTAAAGCCCAGTATGGTGGTCAGCGTTTCGGGGAAATGGAGGTATGGGCTCTCGAGGCTTATGGCGCTGCCTACACCTTGCAGGAGCTTTTGACTGTCAAATCAGATGATGTCCAAGGCCGCACCCGTATTTACGAAGCAATCGTAAAAGGAGATAATCAGCTGGAAGCAGGAACTCCTGAGAGTTTCAACGTCCTTATTAAAGAAATGCAATCACTCGGACTGGATGTCAGGCCGGGACGCTCCGGCTCCGAAGCTGGTGCGAAAGCGAGTGATGACTTCTCGCTCGATGATCTTACCCTCTAATCCTCAACACAGAAACCTAACTACCAACTACAAATATTATGAGTGTTGAAACGAATCTTCGCGAACTTTACGGTGTCGACCAAAAGCCTGATCCCTTCGATCAAGTTTCCATCACTGTTGCCAATCCGGAAACGATCCGTGGCTGGTCCCAAGGTGAGGTTCTCAATCCTGAGACCATCAACTACCGGACTTTTAAACCTGAAAAAGGTGGCCTCTTTTGCGAAAAAATCTTTGGGCCTACCCGTGATTGGGAATGTGCTTGCGGAAAGTATAAGCGCATCAAGCATAAAGGAACGGTCTGTGATCGCTGTGGAGTCGAGGTGACTTTGAGCCGCGTCCGCCGCGAGCGTATGGGCCATATTGACCTTGCTGTTCCGGTCTCTCACATTTGGTTCTATAAGTGTATGCCATCACGTATTGGCTTAGTGCTTGATATGACGGCTCGCGAATTAGAGCGCGTGATTTATTACGAGGACTATCTGGTCACTGACCCTGGGAAAACTGCCTTAGAGCATGGCCAGCTTCTGACTGAAGGGGAACTGCGTGATGCTGAGGATGATTACGGTGAAGAAGCTTTCCGCGCCGGAATGGGTGCAGAGGCGATTCGTGATTTACTCGGTCAGATTAAGTTAGAAGAGCTGATCGTAGAGCTGGAAGAGGCGATGGAGGCGACCCGTTCTAAACAGAACCGGAAGAAGCTGGCGAAGCGTCTGAAGCTCGCTCGCGGATTCCTCCAATCGAACTCACGTCCGGAGTGGATGATCATGACGATCCTTCCAGTCATCCCTCCTGATCTGCGTCCGCTCGTTCCTCTTGAAGGGGGGCGCTTTGCGACATCTGATCTGAATGATCTCTATCGCCGCGTCATTAACCGGAATAATCGTCTCCGGAACCTGATGCAGCTTAAAACTCCTGAGGTGATCATCCGTAATGAGAAGCGGATGCTCCAAGAGGCTGTTGATGCTCTCTTCGATAATGGACGTCACGGCCGTGCGGTCACGGGAGCAGGTAATCGTGCCTTGAAGTCTCTTTCTGACATGCTGAAGGGTAAAGGGGGACGCTTCCGTCAGAACCTTCTCGGTAAGCGGGTAGATTATTCTGGCCGCTCGGTGATCGTCATCGGACCTGAGCTTAAATTGAACCAGTGTGGTCTCCCTAAGAAGATGGCATTGACGCTCTTTGAGCCTTTCATCATCCGCCGTCTTAAGGAGCTTGGTTATTGTCATACCGTCCGCTCGGCGAAGAAGATGATCGACCGTAAGACCACTGAAGTTTGGGATATCCTCGCGGAAGTTACCAAGGGGCACCCGGTGATGTTGAACCGTGCACCAACTTTGCACCGACTTTCCATTCAGGCCTTCGAGCCTGTCTTAATTGAGGGATCGGCGATTCGTCTACATCCCCTGACTTGTGGTGCTTATAATGCAGACTTTGATGGGGACCAGATGGCGGTGCACGTTCCACTTTCCGTGGAGTCACAGATGGAGTGTCGCCAGCTTCTGCTTGCGACTAATAACATCTTCTCGCCTGCGTCTGGCCGCCCTGTGATTACACCTTCTCAGGACATCATTCTGGGAACTTATTATCTCACCTGGGCGAAGACTCGCACTCCTAAAGATCTGGAGAAGCAGAGCCATTTGCCGCTCTTTGAGAATACGACTGAGGTGGAATTCGCGATTGCCAATCGTAAGGTAGATTACCATCAGTATATCCGCCTTGCGAATCCTGATTATGGCAAAGATACGGTCTTTGGTGATAAGGAGTCTAAGGTCATCGAGACCACTCCAGGGCGTGTCCGCTTTAACGAAATCTGGCCTGAGGGCGTAGGCTTCTTTAATGCGAACGTCGGAAAAGGTCAGATTGGAGACATTATCTGGCGCTGTTATCAAAAGGCGGGTGGTAAGGAAACGGTCAAGACAATGGACATGCTCAAGGAGCTTGGCTTTAAAGAGGCCACTCGTTCTGGTTGCTCGATCGGGATTGTCGATATGGTCATCCCAGAAGAGAAACCTGGTGAGCTTAAGACAGCTTACTCTGAGGTCGAGACTGTGAATAAGCAGTATCGCAACGGCGTGATTACGAACGGGGAACGTTACCAGAAGGTCGTTGATATCTGGACCCGTGCTGGTGATAATATCGCGAATGCTCTCTACCGTAAACTTGAGTTTAACGAGGGTAAGGAGAAAGCGAATCCGCTCTTCATGATGGTGGACTCTGGTGCTCGTGGTAATAAGAACCAGATTAAGCAGCTTTCTGGAATGCGCGGTCTTATGGCTAAGCCTTCTGGAGAGATCATTGAGCGTCCCATTACCTCGAACTTCCGTGAGGGTCTCTCAGTGCTAGAATACTTCATTTCTACCCACGGAGCCCGTAAGGGTCTGGCTGATACTGCTCTGAAGACTGCGGATTCAGGTTACATGACCCGTAAATTGGTCGATGTGTCTCAGGATGTTATTTTGACCGAGCCTGATTGTGGCACGGTAAAAGGAATCACCGTGCACGCCATTTACTCTGGCGATGAGGAAGCGGCATCACTCCAGTCCCGTATTTTCGGCCGGACATCTTGTGAAACGATTAAAGATCCGGTTTCTGGAGAGACGATTGTTAAGACTGGAGAACTCATGGACGAGGAGACCTCGATTGCTGTCGAAAACGTCGGTCATGAGCGCCTTAAGATCCGTAGTCCGCTCACTTGTGAATCTGAGCGTGGCTGTTGTCAGGCTTGTTATGGCTTAAACCTTGCGACTGGTAATCTTGGTAAAATTGGTGAAGCGGTCGGTATTATTGCGGCCCAGTCCATCGGTGAGCCAGGAACGCAGTTGACCATGCGGACGTTCCACTCTGGTGGAGTTGCCCTCGGTGCGACCAAGCAGCCTGAAATTAAGGCTAAAAATAAAGGAATTGCCTACTATAAGGAACTTCGCACGGTGAAGGATGTGGATGGAAACTTCGTCGTTCTGAATAAGAATGGAGCTCTTCTCGTCCGTGATAAGGATGGGCTGGAGCTGGAGTCTTACAATGTTGTCATCGGATCGGTGATTTCAGTCGAAGACGGAGGCGAAGTTAAGAAGAGCCAATCGATCCTGACTTGGGATCCTCACTCAGTTCCCATTATCGCCGAGTCTGGTGGTAAGGTAGAGTTCCGTGACATGATTTCAGGGATTACCGTTCAGTCT
Source organism: uncultured Verrucomicrobiales bacterium (assembly GCA_937928425.1). Taxonomy (GTDB): domain Bacteria; phylum Verrucomicrobiota; class Verrucomicrobiia; order Verrucomicrobiales; family Akkermansiaceae; genus SW10. The sequence goes on along the minus strand of CALFVL010000153.1, from coordinate 3,529 downwards.
GAGACCGATAAAGCCACTGGCAAGAAAGGGATGACTGTGACTGAGCATAAGGAAGACTTACACCCACAGATTGTCATCGTGGATGCGAAGTCTGGCGATGTTCTCCATAGTTACTCCATTCCAGTGGGTGCTCACCTTTCGGTGAAGGAGAATGCTAAAATCGCGGGTGGTGTGCAACTTGCACGAACTCCACGTAAGGTCGCCAAGACAGGTGATATCACCGGTGGTCTTCCCCGTGTGGCAGAGCTCTTCGAGGCTCGCCGCCCGAAGGATGCTTGTGTCATCGCGAAGCTTGATGGTGAGATCTCCTTTGGTGGAACCGTTCGCGGTAAGCGTAAGGTCATCGTGACTCACGCCGAGTCTGGTGAGACAGCTGACCACCTCGTCCCGATGGGTAAGCATATGATCGTCGGTGAAGGTGATATGGTCGTCCGTGGTGATCAGATTACCGAGGGCCCTGTTGCTCCGGAAGATCTTCTAGAAGCTTGTGGTCCTCAGGCTCTGCAAGAGCACCTTAATAACGAGGTGCAGACGGTTTACCGTTCGCAGGGTGTGGAGATTAACGATAAGCACATCGAGATTATCATTCGCCAGATGCTCCGTAAGGTGAAAATTACTGAGCCAGGTGATACTGAGTTCCTCTGGGGAGATCAGATTGAGAAATCGACCTTTAAGATCGAGAATGATCGTGTCAGTGCAGAAGGTGGTAAGCCTGCTGAAGCTGAGCCAGTCCTTCTCGGAATTACCAAGGCTTCGATCGAGACTGAGTCCTTCATCTCTGCGGCTTCTTTCCAAGACACCACTCGTGTTCTTACGGAGGCGGCAACACTCGGAAAAGTTGATACTCTCCGAGGCTTTAAGGAGAACGTGATCCTCGGACACCTCATCCCAGCGGGAACAGGCTTCCCAATTCATAAGAGCTCTGAGTTCGAAATGACTGTCGAGGAGCCTGAGCCAATCGTTGAGGAAAGAGAACCTGAGCCGGGTGAGGTCCTTCCTGAAAGTGAAGCTCCTCCAAAGGTGGTAGAAGCTGCTGGAGAGTAGTTAAGCCAGCGCTAGAAAAGTATCTCAAAGACCCAGGACGTTAGAAGCGCCTTGGGTCTTTTTTTATTCAAGTAAGCGCTGCTCTGATCTACTTAGGGATGGAAACCGCTACCTTCGGTTCCTGTCGACCTCTTCTTAGAGCTAGGTTAAGAATGATTGAAGCCCTAGTTCTTGCCAGTAGAGAGGAGAGGGACTATAGCTCCATTGACCTCTGAAAATGAAATCCATATTTGCCCCGATACTTAGCTTATTCCTTCTTACCTCTTTTCTGTTCGCTGACGATAGCGTGAAAACTTCAGTAGCTAAAATTGATTATGGAGAGATCGACGATCTTTTAGTCAGCGTTGTGCTAAACTCTGAGGGAAATGAGGAATTAAAAGATCGGTATTACACGAAAAAGAAAGCTGCGAAGGATGCTCAAGAGAAACTGCAGGCGGACATGATGAGCGGGAAAGGCTTCGACCTAAAGGGAGCGTCCTTTGGTATGATGCATAATGATCCAGATCAGAAGAAAGTTGATCAGTTGTGTCAGAAGCACCTGCTAGAGGTCATTGAACGAGTGTTTAAAGACAAATACGATTTTGTCTTCAAAGATGATTATAGAAGCTCTCTGCTTTTTTCCCGAATTGCGATTGAAGATGTGACGATTATAATTAGGCAAGAGTTACTTAAAGCTCTTCCTAAAAACTGAGGAGAGAGAATACAGCGAGGAACATTGGCGCCATTATTTCTGTGAGCTCGCCAGACTCATCTCCAAATTTAATACAAATGATTAGATAAGATGCTTAAACAATTTAAGGAATTTGCTTTTAAAGGGAATCTGATCGATATGGCTGTGGGAATCATTATTGGTGGTGCCTTCGCTACGGTCGTAAAATCGCTAGTTGATAATGTCTTTATGCCGGTTCTCGGGAACGTAACGGCGGGGGTGAATTTTGCGGAGATGTATTATAATCTTGCTGGAGGTAACGAGAAACCCTTTGCGGAGGCCAAAGAGGCTGGGCTTCCCGTTATCGGGTATGGGCAATTCATTCAAGATGCGATTGCTTTTATCATTCTGGCTTTCGTGGTGTTCTTGCTGATCAAGAAAGTTGTCGCCTCCTTAGAGAAGGAGAAAGAAGTGCTCCCTGAAGAGAGGCCAAAACAGGAACTGTTGTTAGAGGAGATTCGCGATTTACTCAGAAAGTAGGCCGCCAGAGTGTTTTCTGAGACGGAAGTGGGAGTGATCGCTGTAAAGTGGTTAAATAAAAAGGACGGTCCTATCAATTGGACCGCCCTGTATGGTGAATAAGTGCCTTAAATGGCTTTACCTTGGTAGAGGCTACTCGCTATTCAACTGGGTTCTTTTTAGCGCCTTTTCCTTTAGGCCCCTTTTTCTCACCTTTTGCTTTGGGCCGAGCTGGCATGGCTTTCCGCTCTTCTTTGCTGAGGACACCATCACCGTCTTTGTCGAATTTTTTGATCATTTCGGCTTTCCGCTCTGCTGCGGCAGCCTTGCGCTCCTCTTTGCTGAGGACGCCATCACCATCTTTGTCGAATTTTTTGAGCATTGCGGCTTTGCGCTCTGCGATGGCGGCCTTGCGCTCTTCTTTGCTGAGGACACCATCACCGTCTTTGTCGAATTTTTTGATCATTTCGGCAGAGAGAGGCTGAGGAGCTTTTCCTTTCCCTTTCTTTTTTTCAGGTTCGGCGTGAGCGAGTGCACAAGTGGCGATGGCGGCGATCATGGGGACTAGTTTTGTTTTCATAATTTTTAGTTGGTTTAGTCGGGGGGGAGTCCTCCCGGATTCACGAGATGAAACACGAGCATTCGTGAGGAGTTGCATCTTTTTTTCGCGAATTGTCATTGCGGGTGCTGGAGCTTCTCGTGAAGATCAGGGAATGGCAAGCGAGGTGCAGCAGCAAAGTAAGGCGGAGATTTTTAGAGCTCGTCTTACGAGCACCTTAATTTTGTGGGCGGTGGTGACATCGGTTTTTCTGTCGGATCAGGTGTGGGCTTTTTACGGCTTGATTTCGTTTTTAACGCTTGTTGGTGCGCTGGAATTTCGGGGTCTTTTTGCGAAGTCCCCCGGCGCTGAAGTTCGCTTAGTGGGCTTACTTTTAGGTTCTATCACGGCTCTCTTGACTGGGGTATTTCTGATTAGGGGGGTGATGGAGCATGATGATTTTCGTCTAGAGGTGTTGGCTTTGGTGCTGCTTGTCTTGATCGGCTTTTACCAGCGCTTTCGTTTTGAGATTAAGGGGCGGGAGAGTGTGGATGCCTTAGGTGATGGCTTATTAGCTTATATCTATGTGCCGGTTCTTTTCGGGTCTTTTGTGTTCCGCCTGATGTTTTTACCTGAGACGGGAGGGGAGGTGCCGGGAGCGTGGCTGATTTTACTCATGATTGCGGCAGCAAAGTTTACAGATATGGGTGCCTATGTGACGGGATCTTTAATAGGGAAGTCTAAGATGGCTCCTCATTTAAGCCCGGCGAAGACTTGGG
>CALFVL010000152.1 GCA_937928425.1 uncultured Verrucomicrobiales bacterium | reverse complement strand
CGCAGACCGCCTTGCCAATGCCAGCGCAGCCTTCCTGAAACACTCAGGCCCGTCCATCGTCATTGACTTTGGCACTGCCGTCACCTTTGACGTCATCTCCGCTGCGGGAGCCTACCTTGGTGGCGTCATCGCCCCCGGCACCGCCTCCCTCCGCGACTACCTTCATCAGAAAACCGCCCTCCTTCCCGCCATCACCCTAGAGGAACCTCACTCCGCGATCGGTCGCAGCACTGAAGAAGCCATGCAAGTCGGAGCCGTCATCGGCTACCGTGGTCTCATCCGTGAGATTCTTCACACCGTCTCCGCAGAACTGGACGAGAAAGCCACCATCATCGCTACCGGAGGTGATGCTCCCCTCATCAGCTCCGGCCTTAAGGCAATTCAACACCTAGACCCTGACCTCACCTTGCGAGGAATCCAAGCAATTGGGCGAACGAACCTTAATTTCTGAAAATGAGCGTTTCCACTCTTCTTCAGAAGCCCTAGACTCCCACCATAATATGAGCGACCTTCCACTAGCCATCGGCATCGACTTCGGCGGAACTTCTGTAAAAACAGGGGTTCTCTATCGCGGGAACCTCATCGAAGAAGCTCCTAGAATCGACACCCAGAAATTCGAAACCGCAGCCCCGCTCATTCAGGAAATCAATGAACTCATTCATGATCTTCGTGAAAAACACCCCGGCATCAAAGCCATCGGAGTAGGAATGCCCGGCTTCGTCGACTTCCCCACCGGTCTTGTTCATAATCTCACCAACGTCAAAGGCTGGCAGAAAATCCCCCTAAAAAAAGAACTCAGCGACCTCACTCAACTTCCCGTAACCGTCGAGAATGACGCCAACTGCATGACCTACGCCGAATGGAAACGCGGAGCAGGACGTGGCCTAAAACACCTCGTCGCCATCACCCTAGGAACCGGAGTCGGCGGAGGACTCGTCATTGATGGTCGCATGGTCCGTGGAGCTAACTTCGTCGCCGGAGAACTAGGCCAAAGCTCGATCGACTACAAAGGAAGTGAAGGAGAATATGGTAACCGAGGCTCCCTCGAAGACTACGTTGGGAACCAACAAATCACTGACCTCGCGCACAGCGCCTACACCAATGACGGACAGGCCAAAAAACGCCACGAGTGTGAACCAGCTCAGCTTGCCACCCTCGCCCTCCAAGGAGACCCCATCGCCCTCTCCATCTGGGACCAAGTCGCACAAATGCTCTCCACCGCCCTCATGAACTGCTGCTGGCTTCTGAATCCTGAAGCCATCGTCATCGGAGGAGGCGTTGCCAATGCTGGCCCCACCCTCTTCACCCCTCTCGAGAAACACCTCCGCGCTCAGCTCAGTCCCGCCTTTAAAGAAAACCTCCGCATCCTCCCCGCCCGTTTCAGCAATGAAGCCGGCATCGTAGGAGCCGCCACCCTCGCCCTAGAAGAAGCAGGATTTAATGTCGACGACTGATACCCTTTACCTTGCTAGCTTGGAGATAAAGGCCCTTTTAGAAAGCTAGCCCCTAAACGGACTCTGTGATTGTGGCCCTTTCCATTTCACGGAAAGCAAAAACTGAGCAGTGAAAGGCCGCATAGAGTCCATTTTGCCATATCCCGTGCTTCCCATGCTCCAACTTCTCTGCAATCAACATCTGTAAGAGAAACCTCCTGGTATGTTCACTCAAGATGATTCGCCCTCTAGAATCTTCCGCAAGAAGCCCAGCTAAAGTATCAATCAGAGCTTCACCCACAGCACGAAACGGACAGATCTTTTTTTCAGGTCTTTCTCTATGGCAGCTGACCTTAGATAAAATCTCACATCCCAACCAACAAACGATCTTATAGGGGTCAACACCCTCCTGAGTGACTTCGTGATGGTCAAGATGACCTATATGCTGTGACATCATTGGGACGATGATATCCGCCTCAACATCAATCTGAGAAATCGTCTCTTCTAATTGAGTTTTTAACTGAGGGAGGGCAGAGGTCATGTTGTGTCTCACTGCCAAAATCAGCTGGGAAACAGCTCCAAATGCCACCTCAGAACGTCGATCCGCACCCTCGCTATGATCAGACATTCTCAGGTTAATTAGAAACCTTATACTTGGAAGCTAAGCATGTGTCGTCACCATTAGCTGACTTGACTAGGAAATCTCCTAGTTGCTTTGAAACTCCATTCGTAAGACCCATTGCACAATTCGGATCGTTTACAGACGAAGAAGACTCTTCAACCAGAATGTTCCAAAGGGCGACAAAGCGGTCTTTCTTAATGAATTCCATAAATCTGCTGCGCTCAATTACGCTTATTTGCGTATTGAGGTCAAGCCAACAACCAGAAAAATCACACTAGCTCCACCCAGCTTCGACAGCCCCCATACTTCTTCTCGTAAGGAAAGACGAGAGGCTCTGCTAACTTCTCCACCTCCACGTAAGCCACGTGAATACTCCCTGAGGCCATCCCCTTCCCTTCCCAAAAAAAACGATCCCGGATCGTTTCCTCCGTCCAGATATGCTCATCTGCTAACGCCGCCACCTCATCCCACTCATTGAGAGTGATCGCCTTCTTCACTCTCACCCTAGTCTTAATGACCACCTCCTCCCCTATTTCCCACTCACCCTTTGTCACCACTCCCGGGACTTTTACAAAGTCACCCTGCGCGTGAAAACGAGTCGGGAAGAGAACAAACTCCTCATGGGCGAACGAGAAACCCTCGCGCCCCTCATGAATCCCCCCCTTGCGTAAAATTAAGGACTGGCGACCTTCCTCCAGAGCCTGACACACCACCTCCCATTCTTTAAAAGCAATCACCCCTCCAAAAAAACCTAAAAATGTCATTTGGAAACCCTAAAATCCATCTCAGCCCTCACTCACCCCTTGCTTTAGAGTTTCAAAAACTCATCTTTCAGGTTTTCCTAAGCCCGTGTCCCACACCACCAGCTCTCTTCTCCCACTCGGCGATCTCACTCTCCGGGAAGGCGGCCACATACCCTCCGCCCAACTCGCCTACGCCACTTGGGGAGAATTGAACAAAGACAAATCAAACGCCATCCTCATCTTCCACGCCCTCTCAGGCACCCATCACGTCACCGGACACCACCCTGAAGCCCCTGCCACTTGTGACCTCTGGACTGAGGAACTCCACGACGGATGGTGGAATGACATGGTCGGCCCCGGTAAAGCGATTGATACTGACCGCTACTTCGTCCTCTGTGCGAACTACCTCGGCGGCTGCTACGGCTCCACCGGCCCCGCCAGCATAAATCCAGAAACTGGCAAGCCCTTCGGCTCCACCTTCCCCCACCTGAACGCCGCTGACCTTGTCGACTCCCAAGTCAAACTTCTAGACCACTTCGGGATAAAAAAACTCCACTCCACCATCGGTCCCTCAGTCGGTGGACTCCTCGCCATCACCCTCGCCACTCGCCATCCCGAGCGGGTCGCCCGCGTCATCCCCATCGCCACCGGATTTAAAACCACCGTCCTAAACCGGCTCATCCTCTTTGAACAAATCCTCGCCATCGAAAACGACAAACACTTCAAGGGCGGAGACTACTACGACAGTGAAGATCCCCGCATCGGCCTCGCCCTCGCCCGCATGATCTCCCATAAAACCTTCGTCCATCTGGACACCTTCGAGCGCCGCGCTCGGGAAAAACTCGTCGAGGAAGAAGAAATGCTCTCCTGGTTCCAAGTCCGTGACACCTTCCAGAGCTACATGCTCCACCAAGGGAAAAAATTCACCCAACGCTTCGACGCCAACACCTACCTCCGCATCATCGATATGTGGTCCCGCTACAACGCCATCATCCAAGGAGACGCCGCCTCAGCTACTGAACTCTTTAAACGCTGTAAAGACGCAGGGCAAAGCTTCCTCGTCTTCTCCATCGACTCCGACTTCTGCTTCTTCCCCGAGGAACAGGCCGAGCTCGTCAGCCACCTTGAAACCTCCGGTGTCCACACCATGCACATCACCGTCCACTCCGCCAAAGGGCACGACTCCTTCCTCTTAGAGCCCGAGCTCTACACCCCTCACATCCGTGAACTCCTCGCCAGCTCAGACTAAAGCGCGATTTTCATCGCCTCCCACATCATCCCGTAAACCTCCTTCCGGCTGACCTTTACCCCCCTCTCCCACTCCTCCCAAGAAGCCCGCTCTAGACGGTTCAGCGTCTCATGCCCGATCAACGCAGGCAGCACCGTGCCGAAGCGCATCCGCCTCCCCTGTAAAGACTCAGCATAAACCATCCCCTGCTCTAAGCCCTCTCGGGCCTTCACTATCCATCTCTGCCGCTCCCTCATCACCCCCTCCGCCGTCTCAACCCCCGGTAAATACCCGCGCCCATTCCCTAAATCCTCCGGCACATCTCGTAAAATATTAATCAGCTGTAAACTCCGCCCATAAGCTCGCCCCAGCTCCATCATCTCCTCAAAAGGCCTCCACGCAAACTCCTCCTCCACCTCATAACCGATCTCTGTCCAAAATTCACCCACGCAGCCTGCCACCTCATAAGTATAATTACCTAACTCCTCATCTGACTCTAAGCTCACCACGCCCGCCCCCTCAAAACGCTCCAAATCCCACGCCTGCCCCCTCGTAATAATTCGCAGCACCTTCTGCACCGCCCCCTTTTGACTCTCTGGCAACTGATTCAGCGCCCTAAAACACTCCTTTAACCGCCGCATCAGAACCTCCTCCCCTGCCTCTAAGCCCTCCATCATCGGACTTTCAAAATCCCCCCCTTCCTGCACTACCCTCATAAAACATGAGAGAAAATCCTTACGCTGATCCACCGAGAGCTCCCCCGCATCTGCGATCGTATCACTCGCACGCGCTAATAAATAACCCACACTCGCTGGCTCCCTAAAGCCCTCCGGTAAAAAACGCAGACTCAAATAAAAAGAACGCGAAACATCCTTTAAAACCTTCTTGCCAAGATCAGACTGCAGACTCACCAACA
>CALFVL010000151.1 GCA_937928425.1 uncultured Verrucomicrobiales bacterium | reverse complement strand
AGGAAGGGGCTGGCTGGCGAGGCTTTCGATTTATTAAAGGAGCATCGTGATGCAGTGGAGAAAGACTTTGACTCGCTACGCTTGTATTGCGAACTCGCTCTGGAGCTGAAGGATGACGAGGCGGGGTGGGCGGGAGCTCGGCGTTTGGTGGAGCAAGTGCAGGCTTTCTCTGAGCTTAAGGTGGCAGTCCCCTTAGGTCTCGCTCTGGCGCGGAAGAGGGGGATCGTGGAGGCGATCGCGGAGATGGGGGAAGAAGAAACAGAGGGGGGGCTCTGTCTTTTGGCAAGTTTGTGGCAGGAGGCTGGGAAGTTTAAGAAGGCGGATGCGGTGCTGGAAGGAGGCGAAGGGGAGCTCGTACGGCGGCACGGAATCAGCCTGTTGACGCGGCGTGGAGATTATGAAAAAGCAGTCGCTCAGCTACGTGGGATGATGAAGGAGCGGGCCTCTCTGGTGGAGCGGAGACAGCTGTTGAGCCTTCTGGAGCAGAAGGGGGATTTTGAAGGAGCTTTGGTCGAGGTGGAGGAGTGGAAAATTATTTCTCCGAAAGAGGTGCTGGCATGGAAGAAGCGGGCCGCGCTTTTGACAAAACTGGGGCGGGTCGGTGAGGCGGCAAATGAACTGAGGCGGGCGCGTAATGTCTTCGGCAAGGACGATGTGGCTTTGACCCGTGAGCTGGCAAAGTTGCAGCTTCCGCTAGGGAGGCATCGGGAGGCCTTACGCCTTTATAAACATCTCTTCCGTGCCGCGCAGACTGATGGGGAGCGCTTTAAATTTCTCGATGAGATGTATGCTGCGGCGCAGCAAGCGGGCTTACAAGGAGAGTTGCTGAGGGGCTTCGAGCAGGAGCATGAACGGGCTAAGACTGAGGAGTTTCCACTGCGTGTGCTGAGCCGAATTTATAAGCTGTCTCATTATGCTGGAGGTCGGCAGGAGGTTCTTTTAAAGCTCTACCGCCTCCGCCCAGATGATGAGAAGGTTCTCTTTGAGTTAGTCGCACTGGCGGAGCAAAATAATGACCGCGAGGGAGCGCAGCGCTTGTTGACGGAGCATGCAGCACGGGTGAAGTCGCCAGGGATTTTACAGCAGATGGCGACACTGCAGATTAAGGCTGGGGAGGTCGATGCCGCGCTAGAGATTTTAAGCCGGATTCGGCCTAATGAGATGAGCGCTGAGGGGATCGAGCGTGTCGTCAGTTCCTTATGGCAATTAAGGGAGTATGAGCTGGGATTGGAATTTCTGACGGATCACGAGGTGACTTTAAATGGAGATTGGCGTTTGCGTTTTTTGCGTGCGGAGTTTTTAGCAGCGATGGCGCGGACTGGGGAGGCGCGTGCAGTCTGGGAAAGTTTACTGGGGGTAAAGGGGGCTTTAGGCCGGACGGCGCTTAGTCCGACTTATCAGGGGAGATACTTGCCTAAGGCGGGGGAGATGAATGAGAGAGCTTGGTGGGGGCTGGTCCAGAGTGTGGTGAATGAAGGCTATGATAATTGGCGTGGTCGCCAGAGAGGAGTGGGACATCTGCCGACGAATGAGCATGAGCTGCATTGGCTAAGTTTATTAAGGCTTGTGGAGATGAGCTTGCAGGAGGACCCGAGTGGGGAGAGCTGGGCGAAACTTTTAGGGAAGCAAGATCATGAGTGGCTGCTGGAGGTCCGTCAGTGGGGACTTTTTCCAAAGAAAAATGCGGGGGTGTTGACTGCCACTCAGGAAGGGGAGCTAAGCTTTGAGCTGCGTCTGCAGAATCTGATTAAGGATGCAGCGAGCACGCGGGAAGACTTTTTAAAGTTAGCAGGTGAAGTGGAGGGGCAGGTAGAGAAAGCGAGGCTGGTGATGAGGTGCCGGATTTATGCCTGTTTAAAGTTACCGGAGGGGGAGAAACAGTTTAACGAGTTACGGCAGCTCGTTGCGGAGATGCTGCAAGGAGAGAGAGAGGGAAAGGTGGTGCAGCCAAGAGGGCGTCAGTTCTGGGTGCCGGATGTTTCTTGGGAGCTTGTTCAGGCAATTGCTCCGGGGGTGAATTATAGTATTTCTCCTTCCATGCCAGCAGTGGCGCTTTCACTTGAGCAGCGGAAGAAGCTTGGGCTATTAGAACCTTGGTGGCGTCATAGAGTGGAGAGGGCTTTCGCGGGGGAGATTCACGAAGTGGGGAAAATTCTCGCTGCGCTAGCAGTGCAGCGACTCGCTGGCGACTTGGAGGGCTTCTTTGAAAATTTAGACCGCTTACTCACGGTGAAATTGCCTCCTCAACAGAATCCTTATTTGAGGCGCAGCGGGAGTTACGGCGGGAGTTACGGCGGGCGTCATGGAGCGTCTTTACAGGGTGTCTCAGATCGGAATACGATTTTAAATTCCTTGGGGGCTCGGCATTGGCTTTATGCTGCGGTAGGTCCGGGTCATGGGCCTAAGCTGCTTTCGGCAGATTTGCTAAAAAAAGCTCATGATTTAGACTGGGAAATACGAGGGCAGGAGGAGCTCAGAGAATTTGCGAAGGGGATCCCGCAGGTGAAAGACCGACTCTTGCGGGCCATTCTTTTTCATAAGGTGGGCTTAGAGGAGAAGTTTATGGCAGAAATGGAAGTTCTGGGGAAAGAGGGGGGACTCTCGGAGAAGTTAGATGTGCTGGCTTTACGCTTCGATTCGTCATCAGGTGTGATGAATGTGCCTCTGTTAAGGGCTCTCTTAGCGATGGATCGTGGGGAGCTTAATGGGACTGATACGAGTGTTCTAGATGGGGTCATTCTGGGAGAAGCGCGTAAGGGGAGAGATTTAAAAGATTTAGACGAGGAATTAAGAGCAACTTTAGGGGAGGTCTTAGGACGTTATACGAAGTCAGCGGGAGGACGGTCTAGGGCGATGGAGCTGCAGTCACTTTATAGACCTCTGGGGTTGGCGGAGCCACAGCATAAAAGGAATGTAGGTAGGACACAGAGGGGGCAGCAGCAGAGTTATCGCAGACTACTTAATGTGGGAAGGGACACGAATGCGAAGAGGCTAGGTGAAAGTGAGGAAGAGAGGAGAGAGCGTGAGAGCTTGACTTATTTGGGGCGTCATTTCTCATCAAATAATGACTTTGTGGCGTTGAGGAAATTGGTGGACCAAGAGGGCTATCGTCAAATACGTGAAGAAGCACTCGCCTTATATGACCCTGGTGAGTCTCGTAGTTATCTCAAGCGCTTTCAGTACGCGCAGCTTTGTTTAGCTTATGAGGAGCGTGAGAAAGCGGGTGCGATATTGACCAAGTTGAGCGAGGAGCGACCTTATGATGCTGAGCTAGAAGTCTTATCTTTCTCTGTCTATAATCGTGAGGAGCAGGAGGAAAAATTAGGTGAAATTTTAGGACGTGGGGAGGTGGGAAGGGCCATGAAGGTTCTGCTGTCTCTCGTGCAGCTTACGGATGAGGAGGAGAGATTCTTCGACCTTTATGAAAGTCTGATTCAGGTGCTGGAAGATCACGGAGAGAATTTTCAGAAAAAGGAAACAGCTGAAATGTTTACAGTGTTTCAAGGTGTAGAAAATCGGTCGAGGCAATTTAGAAATGGATTTCTGCGATCACTGCGATCACGTCTGCCAAGGGTAAAAGAGGGAGAAGGACGGGGAGACAGTGACTGGGCGCGGAGGAGGCGGCAGCGCGAGCTGGTGCGTAAAGCTTATGGAGAACTGCTGCGTTTTCGCAGCGTTAGAGAGAACGTGTGGAAACATCTCTTGCAGAATCAGGATGGGCTGACCCTCTATGATAAGGAGCTAGAAGAGATGTTTTTTGATCTTCTAGAAAAAGAGCCGGTGAAGGAAAGCGATTTCAAGGTGTCTGAGGAGTATCGGAGTGGCGATGTCCGCCACTTTGCGCTGGAGGCCATACAGGACTTGGAGAAATTTTCTGACGAGGTCGTCGATGACCTTGTGCGGCACGCCTTTCTTAGCGAGGAGCAGGGAGAGGTCGTAAAAGCGGTGCGGCAGGGTGATGTGGTGAAAGTAGAGAAGTTGTTAGAAGGGTATGAGGGTGAAGCAAAGTTGAAGGGAAAGGGGGGACTTAGACGTTCAGTCACTGCGTATTCTAATTTCAGATGGGGGTCTTCTTCGTCTTATTGGCCTCCCTCTAGTCATGGCCTATTGGCTCGTCAGAAGATTTTTCTAGAATCCCTCCTACGCTCTAAGAAGCTTCAGAAAACGGTAAGGGGGGTGTTGGAAAAGTCCTTTAGAGCGATGTCCAGTGACTACGAGTTTCAGCGCGCGATGATCACGCGCACATGTGAACATGGTTCACTGGAGGAGTCATTTAGGACGATCGAAACGGTGGCAGCGCAGTACTTCCCGCCGGTATCTGCTCGTGAGACTTATGAAGAGTTTAAGGACCTTGGCGCGATTCCTACGGAGGTGATGCAGAAGGTCCAAGTGGGGCAGATGCTTCTGAGCAATCTGGAAAACATTCCCCGGGCCTGGATTCCCTGGCTGACGTTTTTAGAAAAATCGGAGCAAGCAGAATGGGTGAGTCTAGATCAAGAGAGAGTGCGTTCACAGCTGCAGCGGCGCTTGGATGTGATGTATCAGTCGACCTTCTATGACCGTTTAAAGAAAGAGGGTTTCCAGACTTATGATGGACTCGCTCTTTTAGGTGAGGAAAGGGTATCGAAGTCTGGCGGACCTTCATCATACTTAGAAGAGCTCATTACTCCGCTCCGCTTATCGCCGACAGAAGGTAAGACTTACTGGTTGTTAGTCTCGGCAGATTTTCAGAAGCGCTTGAATGAGCTGTCTTATTTAGAGGCCTTTATTGCGATGCGGAAGGATTTTAAAATCAGTCCAGAAGAACGTCAGCAGGTCTTGAAGCAGGTGCTGGAATTTGAGCTCGAAGAGTTATCTCAGCTGGAGGAATCTCAGCTCAGGGGATTGGCCATTCTGATGGAACGGGATTTCCCGGATCTTGAAATACCGGATGGGTCCGAAGAGTTGCAGAGTCTGCTAGGGCGTCTTAGAGCTTTCTCATTCGGTGGGGTGGTCCAGAGGGCTCAGAAAATTATGGCGAGCGAAAAAAGGATGGGGGCCCTCAGTGATAATGAGGCGCGGGGTCTGTGCGCACGCTTGGCCAAGGAGGCTAAGGTGGAGGAGGTCGTGGATTTCTGGGTGGCTTATCTCAAGACAAGAGAGGGGGGGCGAGGAAAAGTGCAGTATGATCGTTTGAATGAAGAGCTTCTAGAGTGGAAGCCTTTTCAGGAAAGTCTAGATCTGATGGGCTCGATCCGTTTTGTCCGATTGATGCGGGAGGCCTTACCTGAACTCTCGCAGATGGATCGTTCTAATCCCTTCGTGTGGGATTTCTTCGATTTTAGCGGAAGGCTTTCTCCCTACCTGAGTGAGGATGGAGATTTGGCTGATTTGATTCCGTTTCTGGATGAGACGCTTCAGCGTGAGGGTGTGGGAGAAGCTGATAAGCGCATGATGGGGAGTTTTTTGATCATAAATGGTTTCCAGAAGGGTTTTAAAAAGATGGGCCATCGCGACTTCCTGACACTGCTTTCTCGATCTGGGCTAAGCGCACATTCCCCGATGATTGTAGAAACGCTCGGGGCCCTCGCTCAAGTGGAAGGTAAGCGTGATGGCAAATTAGACAAAAAAGCCTTTAAGGTGCTTTACGCCTATCTCCTCGATGAGCGACTTTCAGTAGAGGTGCGACAGATGCTCGCCTCTGCGGTGATATCACAGTGGGGTCATGAATCAGTCGCAGAGTTCAGGAATGCTGAGGCGGTGGCTTTAGTTTTGAGGGATTTTTTACTTACGCAAGGGGGCCACCGGAAGGGGCTGTCGTCGGCGGGGGAAATGACGGACTTTGTGAATCAGAATCTTCTTGGAGTCTCGGAAGAGCTGCAAAAAGAGCTCTATGAAGCGTGGGCACCTGTGGTGGCGAGATTAGATGGCCGTCAGTTAGAGGAGAAGATAAGTGGAGGGAGAGATCGGCGTTTGGTCGAGGTGATTTTGGAATTTTTTGACGGGGGAAGACGCTACCCTCTGCCTGAGGCGCTCATCGGGGAGTTGTCTCGCCGCTTTTCTGGAAATTTGCAGATTATGTATCAATTCGCTCTGGTAGGGAATGTGGAGTTAGTGGCAAAACTTTTACCAACTCCTGAGAGAGGGTTCCAGTTAGAAGAGCGAAAATACACCGCCTTTACTAAAAGAGTAGGAGATGAACTTTCTTCAGCTCTTCCTGCTGATTACCAAATTCTCTTGAAGTGCTTTTTGGCATCTCTGCGTGATGACCAAGACTGGGTGAGTTCTCAAAAGAGCCGTGGTGATTTGAAAGCTGATCGAGCCATCGCCGCGGCGGAACTCTTCCTAAAGAATCCGCCAGAACAGCAGGCAGTGAGAGTGCTAGCCATTAATTTTCTGCTGGGGGTGCCTGAAGCAAAGAAAATGATAGTCCCAAGTTTCACGAAGGGATTGGCAGAGGATCTGGTGGCGATTGCAAAGCAGCGCCGTGGAGACCTCCGCTACATGCTGCAGTGGGTGCGAGCTGGTGGAGTAGAAACGATCGGGGCCTTTGCTCCAGACCAAGAAAACACACTCAGATTGTCTGGGATTTATACCTACCAGGAGGGAGTGGCTGAGTTAGAGGAAGCACTTGCTCCCTTGTTATCCCCTTCCCAGAGAATGCGGCTTATTTGCTATTTTGCTCTTCTCCGTGACTTTAAAGGAAATAAGAGGGAAGGGGCACCGCTTCCGCCTCGTGATGAACGGCTTCAGAAAGCGGCTCGTTATATTTTAGAGAATCCTTTAGCAGAGCAGGAAGAGGATGTTCAAAAAGAGTGTGTTGTGAAACTGGTATACGCTGGGCTGCCTGAAGCCGAGGGCCTAGCTCTCATGCAGAGAGGTTCTGGTGATCTGGAAAAAATGGATGCCGATTTCCTCTCCGGTCTCAGCACGGCGGATATGAATTTTTTGGCCCTCCAATTAAAGAAATCTCTGGAAGCGCAAAACGGAGATAAAGCCATGCGTTTTCTCCGGATTGTGGTGAAAGATGATACGAAAATCTCGGAAATCCAGAGAGAACGATTGCTAGAAGTGATCCTACCCAAAGTGCTTCTAAGACTATTGGCTCTCGCGGTTCAGGATGAAGATGGAAAAATTGGAGAGGAGTTACTCGCTGAGCTAAAAGAGCTCAGTGGGCCTGTTTTCATGAAGACTTTTTCTGAAAAAATGAAGGGTGAAGAATCATTTCAACGAGCGGCCCTCTTTTTTGCTTTTGTGACGCATTGTCTAAGTGGTGATGAGGCTGGTTACGCATCTTTAGAAAATGGGGTGTCAGCCGAGGGGGCGCGTCGATTGGTGGCGCTTCAAGTGAAAAAGCGATCGTCAATGCGTTCTTATTATGAGGATGTGACTTCGGTCATTCCGGGAGCGCAGGCCTTGTATTTTGATGGGAGTGTTTATTTGTCAGAAGGCTTAAAGCCACTCAGGAAGCGCCTGTTTACGCAGCTGCGTGAACGAGGGCTCACAGAGGAAATGAGTGCCGTATTTTTAATGAATGCACTGGGTTTAAGGATCGCCGATGTGGACTTAAGTGAGGACGAGATCGCTGCAGAGCGGGGCGAGATTGACCTGATTGCGTCAGCGCTTGCGAGGGAAGACACCGAGTTATTTTTAGCCTTACTAGCTACAGAGGAGGAGGCCTATTTCCGAAGAAAGCAGGTGACTCGGAAAAGCAATACCAATGGCGGTCCAGCAAGGCGTGACTTACAGCTTCACCGACTTGAGGAACTATTCAAGAGGGATGGGGGGAAGGAAGTTTTGGCGTTGATTGAGGATGATTTTCAGCGGATGCATTTAGAAGTTTTTTTACAAACGATAATGTCGTCGTACTACATCAGGGGGAGGCGTTTTAATTTGCGAGAGTTTGATGATGAAATGGAGGCTGAAATTCTGGAACTTCTTCCTGAGGCAGGCCCAGCACAGACTCAAATTTTAGCCTGCCTTGGTAGTAGGATTCACTATGGGTCTGAGCTAGAGGAGATGCTAGTGGCCCATGCAAGAGAAGGACATGGTGGATTTCGGAAGAGTTCTAATCATTTCCAAACAATTGGGGAAGGGGAGCGGCTGGACATTTTCTTGCATGGCTGGATTCGTGCTTTGCGTGATGATGATTGGTCGGTTTTAGATTACCAGTTTAAGCAAGAGCTCGAGGATTCGATATTTCAAGCTCTCACTCATGCTGCTTTTGTGCAGGCTCTTCATGAAGTCGCGGGTGATGGGGCTAAGCTGGCAAAGGTGCGCGAGAAACTTGCAGGCTATGGGGTGAAGAGGAATGATGTGAGAAATAGCGCCTGGTTTGAGGTGATCGAGGTGGTGGCGGGCGCTAAAAAAAGCGCTTGGGTAGAAAGAGTTAAAAATCTCGAACCAGAGAAAAAAGAGGAAGCTCGGGTGAAGATGCGTGCTCAGTTGGAAGAAATTTTAAATCATCTTACTTGGGTAAGAATTCCGGAAGGGCAATACGCCTCTGAATCTAACGGTAGAATCGGAGGGATGAGGAAGGTCTGGTTATCTTCACAAGTTCAGGAACAAAGTCAGCGCGTTTTAAATGCGGTTCTGAATGACGAGTCGGGAGTGTTTTCAGCGGCTAAAATTTCACCTGAAGAGCGGATAAGATTGATGTTTGAGAATTTTTCATGGGAGCCACTGAGTGACCTTACCAAAGATTATTTCGAAGGGGAGCGGGAGCTTAAGCTGCTTACGGAAATCGCGCTTGAGAAGCGTCCTTCGCGCTCTTCGAAAGCGTCCTATAAGGCCTTTCTTGAGGAACTTGCCCCGAGGGTCGAGGAGGGGAGTAAGGAGGGAAACAGGTTGTGGCTAAAGGTGGCGACTAGCCGAAAGAGTGCAGGTAATCTGAAGGGGGCGAGGGAGGCGTGTGAGAAGGTCGATATATCTTTATTGGAGAACTATAAGCGTTCTTCCTTTGAGGAGCTTAAAGAAAGTCTTGAGGAAATAGAATGAGGGATATTCAGGGGAGTTTTTTGATTTTTAAGATTCCTCCAAATGGCAGCGAAAAGAGCTTTCTTTTCTCCAAGGTGGTGAGTTTAAAGAGCAATTCCACCTACTGAATGAGGAGGATCTGATCCTTCCGGTTATGCCTTTTGAGTTGTATTGACTACGATTCGTAGAAGGGCGAAGAAAAAGGGTTCGCCCAAGCTTGCTTCCGTCCACTTTGCCTCTTAGACTGCTTGGCTCTTCTGAG
>CALFVL010000150.1 GCA_937928425.1 uncultured Verrucomicrobiales bacterium | reverse complement strand
GCCTCCTAGAAAGCACCCTCGTCGTCATCGCCACCGAGTTCGGTCGCACCCCTAAAATCGACAATGACTCAGGCCGTAACCACTTCCCTAAAGCCTTCTCCTTCGCCCTCGCGGGAGCTGGCATTAAAGGAGGAAGCATCTACGGCGAGACTGATGAAACCGCCTCTAAGGTCATCAGTAAAAAAACCTCTGCTGCGGACTTTAATGCCACCATCGCCGCCGCCATGGGCCTACCCCATCAGCAGATCCTCTACTCAGAAAACAAGCGCCCCTTTAAAATGAGTGGTAAAAATGGCACCCCCATCTCAGAAATTTTAACTTAAAAAAATCTACTTCGCATTCCAACGAAGCTTCTTCTCAATCGCCTTAATCATAATCCCAGCAACATCCTTTTGTGTCGCAGACTCTACCCCCTCCAAACCCGGAGAAGAATTCACCTCTAACAGCAAAGGACCCCGATCGGAGCGGATCATATCTACCCCGGCTACCTGTAGGTTGAAAATTTTTGCAGCTTTCACCGCTATTTTTTTCTCCTCAGGCGTAGGCACCACTCGCTTAGCAGCTCCCCCACGGTGCAAATTTGCCCGGAATTCCCCCGGAGCTGCCGAACGTTCAATCGTGGTCACCACCCGATTACCAACCACAAACAAGCGAAGATCCTTACCCTGAGCCTCGCTAATAAATTCTTGAACTAGAAAATTCGCCTGTAGTGACTTAAACGCTCCGATCACACTCTCTGCCGCCTTAGCCGTCTCAGCTAAAACCACCCCTTTCCCCTGGGTCCCCTCCAACAACTTCACGATTAAAGGGGCGCCACCTACCAACTCAATCAGTTCCTCAGTCTCCTGCGGAGAATCCGCAAACCCAGAAGTTGGAATATCAATCTCACCACCAAAAAGCTTCTGTAAAGAATACAACTTATCTCGTGACTGAGCGATCGCCGAAGCAGAGTTTAAACTGAAAATCCCCAGGCTCTCAAACTGCCTAATTAGCGCGCATCCATAGAAAGTCATCGCCGGTCTAATCCTAGGAATAATCGCATCTAAATAATTTAGCTTCTTCCCCCCCCGATAAAAAACCGCAGGAGTCCCCGAATCCAACTTCATGTAGCAATTTCTCAAATTAAAAAACTCAATTTGATGACCCATTTGCTCCCCCGCCTCCACGAGGCGTTGATTACTGTAAAGAGACGGATTACTAGCCAATAAACCAATCTTTAAATTATCGCCCTTCTTTACACTGCGCTGATAAAAACTCTGAATCTCCTCACTCGTAAAATTCCTTAGACAAAAACTCTGAGATGGATCAACCAAAGCGCGCCCCGAAATCGCCTCTCTTCCCAAAAGCATCCGATAACCCATCGAGTCACGATTTGTTAGCGTCAATTCAATTTCCCATGAATGCTCTCCCAGCCCGATAGTCGCCCTCACCACATACCGCCTCTCCTTACTCCCGTTAGAACTCTTCACAAGTCGGCGGTCTGCCACCGGCATTTCACATTTCAGCACCGTTTTCCTGTCACCTTGAATCGGACTGATATCAAAGCTTACCCACGTCTGACTACCCTTAGTAAAAGGCTTAATATTATAGGCGTGGATTGCCGAAGTCTTTGCACCGGAATCAACTCGTGCCTTAATTGCCGGAACACCCAGCGAATTCAGCGCACACCACTCTTCACTGCCTATGATAAGTTTCTCAGACGACATTTATAATTTGTGTTTTAATTGGAAATTAAGATCTAGTGACTCTTCCTTTCATCTTACACTCAATAAAAAAATTTACTTTTCAGATGTTCACCCCTCTTATTTCCAGTCGACGGAGGCCCCCTTCGCCCCCCACCGCCCACACCAAGCCAGCTTCTCGTTTTTTCAATTCCCCCCACCGCTCCGCTCCCCTTAACTAGCCCCCCACATGGCAGGAGAGAAAAAACTAACCCCAATGATGGCCCAATACATGGCCATGCGGCGTTCCCTCCCAGAGGACATCCTCCTCCTCTACCGCCTCGGCGACTTCTACGAAATGTTCTTCGAAGACGCCAAAACTGCCGCCAGCATTCTTAACGTCGCCCTCACCAAAAGGAATGACATCCCCATGTGCGGAGTCCCTCACCACGCCGCACAAGGATACATCGCAAAGCTCATCAAAGCGAACAAACGCGTCGCCATCGCAGAACAGACTAGCGATCCCCAGCCCGGAAAAATCGTAGAGCGCGAGATCGCCCAGATCATCTCCGCCTCCACCGTAAATGACCTCACCCTCCTAGACGACACCCAGCATAACTACCTCGCCGCCATCTTCATAGGAGGCAGCGCTAAAAAACCCTGCCTCGGCCTCGCCTGCGCTGACCACACCACCGGAGAATTCACCGTCGCCGAGTTCACCGACCGTCAGCAACTCGAGGACGAGCTCACCCGCCTCTCCCCATCTGAACTCCTCATCTCAGAGGACCAAAGCCAAGAACTGGGCGACCTCCGTAACACCCTCTCCTACGACTCCTACGCCTTCCTCTCAGACCAAGCACTCCTCACCCTAAAAGATCAGTTTAAAGTCCAGTCACTCGACGGATTCGGCTGTGCTGGCATGACCTCCGCCCTTGCCGCCGCAGGGGCCGCTCTCCACTACCTCACCTATCAACTCCGCCGTAACTGTGAGCACCTAAAAACCCTCAAAGTCCGCAACACCTCAGACCACCTCCTCATCGACTCCGCCTCCCAGCTTAATCTCGACCTCGTCACCTCCCGCTCTGGGAAACAGCACACCCTCCTCGGCGTCCTAGACCGCACCTCCACCCCCATGGGCGCACGGAAACTCCGCGACTGGATCCTCCACCCCCTCTGTGAACTGACCCCGCTGAACGCCCGCCTTGACCTCGTCGCCTCCCTCCTGGCCGAGCCCTACCTCCTCACAAAACTCCGTGACTCCCTAAAAAACATCCGCGACATCGAGCGCAGCACCGGCCGCCTCTCCCAAGGCTCCGGAAACGCCCGTGATCTAAAATCTCTCCAAAACTCACTCGAACGCATCCCTGATCTTAAGTCAGACCTCCACGCCCTCAGCCAAAACTCCGGCCTCCAGACTCAGCTCCTTAGCAAAATCGAGCCATTTCCCACCCTTGTCGAAACCCTCCAAGCAGCCCTCGTCGAGGAACCCCCTGCCAATCTCAAAGAAGGAGGCATCATCCGTGACGGCCACTGCCCTGCCCTAGATGAGCTCCGCTCCGCCTCCCGCTCCGGGAAACAATGGATCGCAGAACTTCAACAGTCCGAGCGCGAACGCAGCGGAATCGACACCCTGAAAATCAAATTTAACAACGTCTTCGGCTACTTCATCGAGATCAGCAAAGCGAAAGCAGACCAAGCGCCGGAGGACTACCAGCGGAAACAGACCATGGCAAATGCCGAACGCTTCATCACTCCTGAGCTGAAAGAAGTAGAAGGAAAAGTCCTCGGTGCTGACGATCGGGCCAAGGCCCTAGAATACGAAGAATTTACCAAGCTTCGCAGCGCCGTGAGCGATCACCTCACCCCCCTACAAAACACCGCAGACGCCCTCGCCACACTCGATGTCCTCATCTCCTTTGCCGAAACCGCACAACTTTACCAACACAGCCGCCCCATCCTAGACGACTCACGCCAA
>CALFVL010000149.1 GCA_937928425.1 uncultured Verrucomicrobiales bacterium | reverse complement strand
TGCTTTGGCCATGGCGGGACCATTAGTAGCTATTGGGAGGCGGTCAACCTCAAATTGTAACTATCAAAGAAGAAAAAAATAGAAGAGTTTCTCTATCTGGTCTTTTAGTCTGGGTGAGGGTAAGTGAGAGCTAGTTTAGGCCGGTTTTTAAGATAGTGAAAACTCGAGTGGTTTTGGCGAGGTTGGTGCCAGAATTACATGATCAGGAGGGGGAAGTAGTGATTTATTGGTAGATTGAGTTTCTTTTAATTTACGGAATCGGGTGAGGTGGAGACTTGGAACCTGCTGCAGGGTGAGATGGTTTCGTTTCTTTAGGGTGTTTTCGTTCTTTCCAGATTAGGGGCTAACTTTTTAAGTGTGAGTGATGAAGAGATTTTTTAGGATGGTGCTGGCTTGCTCGGCAGTATGGTGCGGAGAGGTGGGGGCGGAGGAGAAGTGGCTTTCTTTTCTGGGTAAAGAGGGAGCAGGGAAGGGGAAGCGGATTGTGCTGGTTTCTGGGGATGAGGTGTATCGTTCTGAGGAGAGCTTGCCGATGCTGGCTAAGATTTTATCAAAGCATCACGGCTTTGATACGACGGTGCTTTTTTCTTGGAGTGAGGATGGGACTTACATCGATCCGAACCATGCTGAGGGGGTGGTGGGCTGGGAGAGTTTAGCGAGTGCTGATCTGCTGATTATAGGAACGCGTTTCCGGGTTTTTACGCCAGAGACGCTGCAGCATCTTGGGGCCTTTTTAAATGCGGGGAAGCCGGTGGTGGGGATTCGTACGGCGACTCATGCTTTTAGGGGTGAGCAGAAAATGGGGACGGTGTCGGCGAGTCAGTGGGGTCTGAGGATTTTTGGCGAAACTTGGGTAGGTCATCACGGGCGTCATAAGGTGGAGGGGACTCGTGCGGTGGTGGAGAAGGGGCGGGAGAAGCACCCGGTATTAAACTCGGTTAGGAAGATTTTCACCCCGAGTGATGTTTACGGAGTGAAGCATTTGACGAGGAAGGATACGGTGCTTTTACGGGCGGCGGTGACGGAGTCTCTGGTGCCTTCTTCTAAGGAGATTGGGGGGATTAGGAATGATCCTATGATGCCCTTGGCGTGGCTGCATTCTTACGAGGTTCCTGAGGGGGGGCGGACTGGGCGGTCGCTGTGCATGACGATGGGGGCCTCCGTCGATTTTTTAAGTGAAGATCTACGGCGCTTGTTAGTGAATGGGGTGTATCATCTTCTGGACTTGGAGGTGCCGAAGAGGGCCGAGGTTTCTTTTGTAGATCCGTTTTACCCGAGTTTTTATGGCCCTTGGAAAGGGGAGGCTGCGAAAGTTTGGAGGGAGCGGGCGCTGGTGGCAGAGGACTTTGGGCTGGGCCGGTCGCCGATTTTTGGTGATCCGAGTGGTTCTCCTAAGTGGAAATTTGAATCTGAGGAGTAGTGGAGATGGATTTTACTTGGGATCAATTTATGGCGGAGTGGCGGAGAGAGGCGTCTCGGTGTGGCTTTGAGGATGAACTGGTGGTGGGGCTGAATGATTATCCGATCATGGCCTTTTCTAAGGGTGCTTCTGAGAAGCCTACGGTTTATCTCTCGGCGGGGATGCATGGGGATGAGCCGGCGGGGCCGAGGGCTTTGCTTAGTTTGTTAAAGGAGGGTTTTTTCGACGATCGTTTTCATTGGTTAATTTGTCCGCTTCTAAATCCAAGCGGACTGGAGCTAGGGACTCGCGAGAATGCCGAGGGGGTGGACTTGAACCGAGACTATCGGCGTGGTATTTCTCGAGAGGTCGATGGGCATATTTCTTGGTTAAGAAGGCAGAAGGTGCCGCAGTTATTTTTATCTCTCCATGAGGATTGGGAGAGTCGCGGTTTTTATTTTTATGAGATTAATGTGCGAGGTGAGGGGACTTTTTATGAGGAGATTTTAGGGGCAGCGGAGACTTACTTCCCGCCTGAGCCTGAGAGGGTGATCGATGGGCATGAGGTGACGGAGCTGGGGTGGATTTATCATTCTGAGCATCCTGACCTTCCAGAGGGGTGGCCTGAGGCGATTTTTTTGGCGAAGCTAGGCTGTCCTTTGTCGCTGACTTTTGAGACGCCGAGTCGTGAGCCATTAGGGAGGCGGGTGGAGTGCCATAAGGTGGTGGTGAGGGAGGCGCTAGCTCGCTGGGAGCTGGGAAGAGGGGGTGCTCAGTCTTAGGTGCTGAGCCTCTCGAGCTGTTATAATGGGGGGCCGGTTCTACACTTGCGGAATCTCGCTAGGAACGGCATGAATAGGCGATGTCTATGGAAGAAGAAAATACGGTATGGAAGGGGCGTTCTCATCAGATCGTGAATTTCTGGCCTTTTACGGGGGCGTTGTTAGGGGTAGGGGCAATTTTGTGGCTGACTTTTGGGACTGGCTTGCCGACTTGGGTGGCTTTGTTTTCTTTACTGCCTTTGTTATATGCGGGGTGGCTTTTTTTAGGAACGCAGCTGATGGTTTATGAATTTACGAGTGAGCGGATGCGAATTTATGAGGGGATTTTAAATCAGGAAATTAATGAGGTGGAGCTTTACCGGGTGAAGGACACTCGTTTAGAGAAGCCGATCTGGCTGCGGGTGTTCGGTTTATCGAGTATTGTGTTAAGCACTTCTGATCGTTCTCTACCAAGAATCGAGATTCGGGCGGTGCGTGATGGGATTGAGATCCGAGAGAAGCTCCGAAAGCAGGTGGAACTTTTGCGCGATAAGAAGCGGGTGCGTGAGGTGGACTTTGAGGGAGGGGATGCTGATGATCTTGAATTTGGGGAGGAGTTGATGTGAGATTTATTTTCCTGATAAGGTGTGTTTTAGTCCAAGTGGGATTCGCTTTGGTGGTGGGGATGGGGCTAGTATCGTGCGCGGGGCCACAGGTGAGTGTGGAGGAGGAGGTGATGAGCGCGGAGGTGTTAAGGGCGGTGAATCATGAGCGGGTGAAGCGGGGGCTGGGAAGGGTGGCGGCGGATAGGAGGCTGCAGCAGCTGGCCAGTTCTCATGGCGGTTTTCTGGTGCGTAATGTTTATCCTAACCGGGGGAGGCCGAGCCGCGAGGTGGCGCACGCTCACTTTAAGAGAAGGTCTGCTCAGGCGCGGCGACAGAATTACAGGGTGCTTTCAGAGGTGGTGATGGTGGGTTATGCGGGGGATTTGTCGGCGGTGCCAGAGCGGACAATCAAGGGGTGGCTGAATAGCCCCTCACACCGAAGGGCAATTTTAAATAAGGAGCGTAAGGTGATGGGGGTGGAGACGCGCCTGCCAGGAGATG
>CALFVL010000148.1 GCA_937928425.1 uncultured Verrucomicrobiales bacterium | reverse complement strand
AGCTCCATCTTCCCGGAAACCTTACGGATGATGAGAGGCTGGATAATTCCTAGCTCTGCGATAGACTGTTTTAGTTCATCAAGTGAGCCCTCAGCGAAGTGCTTACGAGGTTGAAGAGGAGAGGGGATAATATCATCGATAGCGGCTTTTATCACACTCTCTCCGGGGCGTAACTCGACCTTGGCGTCAGGAACAGAATCAGAGCTGGCCCCTTTGATGAGTGCCCCTAAACCTTTGCCCAACGCCTTTTTCGCCATAACGGTCTGATGAAATACCGAAGTGGCTCGCGAAAGGGAAGACTTGTTTAGGTGCTTAATGGATCTGAAATGCTCGGAGCCTCTAGAATCCTTGACGTAAGGGCTCTTAGAGGCCATGTCAGCAACGTGAAAAATCTTTTTCTCTTCGCCTTAATCGCTCTCACCAGCCTTGCATCTGCGCAGGAGGCTCTCACCCGTGTCCCTCCTCGTAATATCGTCCCAATCGAGGTGAAGCAGCGTGCGCAGGCAGCTGCTCAGCTTATTATGGATCAGACAATTCGGGGAGATTTTAAGGCGGCCTTAGACTCGATGAATCCAGAGTTCGTGAAGGTCATCTCGCGTGCGGTGGGGGGACCAGAGAAGTTCAAAGCGGGCCTCTTAAAAATGATGAATGAAATGGGCCAGAACGGCGTCACCTTTCAGGCTGCCATCACTCAAGCGCCTGATACCGCCTTCGAGGTAGACTACGGGTTTGAGGATAAAATTGTGAATGGGAAGCCTGTGAAGATAGAGGGGTATCGCCAGTGGATGGTCTTTGTCCCTACGGTGAAGGATTTTCAGGTGGTGGACCCAGATGCGCAGCCAGCCAGTCTCCGTAAGTTCCGTAAGTGGAGCTTCGAGGTCGCCATTTCACCTAAAAAGAACGAGAACTGGACCTTCGTGAATGGTGATAGCATCACGGCTCTTCAACTGCGTAAGCTCTTTCCCTTCCTACCAAAAAACGATCAGGATCTCAAATTCCCTCCTAAGAGAGTTGAGGAACGTAAAAAAAAGAAATAACGCTCAGCTATGGCTAAGAAAAAAGGCAAACGTAAGCTCACTCAGTCCGAAGAGCTGCGGCGTATTGAGAAGTTGCGAAAGCGTGGTCAGAGTGACTACGTGGAGGTCCGTGGTTCTGAAATTCACGGACGTGGTGTCTATGCCATCCAGCCGATTAAGGAGGAGCAATACTTCATCGAATACGTGGGTAATCTCATCAGTAAGGATGAGGGGGAGAAGCGCGCTTGGGCTCAGTTCGATGAGCATGAAAAGACCGGTGCCGCTGCCGTTTATATCTTTAATCTCACCAAGAAGTGGGACCTTGATGGGGATGTCGAGTGGAACCCAGCGCGCCTGATCAACCACTCCTGTGAGCCTAATAGCGAGGCGATTCAAGATGGGAAAAGAATCCACCTTCAAGCACTTCGTGACATTCAGCCCGAAGAGGAAATCACCTTCGACTATGGTTTTGATATCGAGTGTTATGAAGACCACCCATGCCGCTGTGGTTCTGAGAAGTGTGTCGGCTACATCGTAGGTCGAGATTTTCACAAAGAACTCGCCAAGCGTCTCGCTAAGAAAGAGAAGAGCGAGCTCGCGACGTAAAGTTGGCAATTGGTCCAAAAGTCAGCCAGTATTCTAGTAAGCGATGAAGACGATTTTCCTCCCCCTCATATTAGCCCTCGCGCTAGGTTCTGCCATAGCAGGGACTCCAGAAGCCGCGCGTAAAATTACCCGTAACTTTGACCTTGCTCAGGCTCAGTGGGTAAAGGACGTCCGCACTGCGCCAGATAATGCCGCCCAGAATGCGGCCTGGCTACGCCGTCCAGATGCCCAGAAAGCAGGGAGTCAGCTCTGGTCCCAGATTCAGAATAACCTTAAAGAAGCATGGACCTTAGAGCCTGCCGCTTGGTTCCTTACGAATGCTTCAGATTACGCCGTGACGGAGACGAGGGCCTTGCGTGGGAAGTCTCCGGCGGCCCTCATTCGTGACACTGTCTGGGAGCATCACATTCACAGTCCTAAGGTGGGGCCCTACTGTATTGCACTCACTCAGGTTCAGGACCCCAAGGCCATGCGCCTTCTCGAAACGATCGAAAAAACGAATCCTGACCCAGGCGTAAAAGGTGCTTCGGCACTCGCTCAAGCCATCCTACATCGGCGCCTCGGAGGTGGGAAGTTCGGCATGGCGATTCGGCAGGAAAAGTTGCGTGCGGCGATAAAAGCGCCTGACCTCACCGTGGGGAAGACCACCACGATGAGCCTTTTAAAAGATGAACTCTTTCGCATGTCACGGCTGAATATAAACACGGTGGCCCCAGACTTTCGGGGAATTGAGGTCACTCAGAAAATCTCGTCACTCCGTGATTATGAGGGAAAAGTCGTCATCCTCTTTTTCTGGCACGCGCTCATGCCCTCTCATGATGAGAGCTTGGCCCTCTTCCGGAAATACCAGCAAGAATTCGCAGATAAAGAGATCATCATTCTTGGCGTGAACATAGATAACCCGCTCACCTTGCGTAAGAACATCGCTGAGAATCGTGTCACTTGGACTAATTTTTCTGACTCCACTCAGACCATTTCTAAGCTCTATCGCGTCGAGACTTGGCCCTCCGTCTTCGTCCTAGATGCTGAGCAAAAGATCCGTTACGTAGGTGCTCCTGGTGCCTTTGTTAAAATCACTGCTGAGGATCTTGCTAAGCAGATCACGGCGGCTAAGAATGCCGATGCTCAGCTTCCCTTAGAAGAAGTGAGGCCCGGGCAATAGGCGCCATAAACCTTCCACGAGGTCTAAGAAATTATTCCACCAGTCAAAGGCGAACCCGCTTAGCCTCATGGTGGAGGATGAGGCACAGATCATCACACTCAGGAGGATGAGATTTGCCAAAATAATAATCATCAGAGAGAAAAATGTTCCATGCTCTTTAAGATCGGGCTGGTCTTTAGGAATCATCCAGACGGTCCAGATGATATGGAAAGTCCATGTAAAACCTAAGACTGCGAACAGAATAAAGTCACCTGCTGGGATCTCCCAGAATAGCCCAACGAGCATGTGGCAGAGGATCATTACGATCGACCAGAAAGGCACGAAGTAAGGCGATAGGGCGATGAGAATATTCGACTTATTCGTCATGACATAGCCGCCGTCCGTGCTGAAGTGGATGCCGCTCACTCGCCCACCACAGGCGTAGATAAAAGCCGCGTGGGTGACCTCATGGCCTAGAACATAGAGGTAAAGGAGACTCTTGTTTAAAATGCCGGCGAGGAACCAAGAGATCATAGATCCCACCCCCGTGAGAAAGCAGACGAATTCAGTCGAATACCAAAGAGAATTTAAAACTCCTTTCTCTCCACTCACCTGAGTCATGGTGATGATGGTGATGAAACAGAAAGGGATCATCAGAAGGGCAAAGCCCCAGTGGAGAACTCGCCTCACCCAGCTTAAGGGTAAGAAATCTCCCTCGAAATCTTCGCCCGTCCCTGCGATGGCTGCCTGCCGGGTCATCCCATCCTGCCGGTGGTAGCCTCGGCGATTCACCTGCTCTTGCGCCCGGTCATGTAAACTCAGCAAGCGCGCAGCTAATCCGGCCCGCCGTCGCTGGCGCGAACTGCCCTTTTGCTTAAGATTTTTAAAGTCGCGAGCCCTTGCCATCTAAGTTCTTAATTTAACTTAACTATTTTCAGAAAGAAAGCGAATGTCACGCTTTCTCTATCCTTGTTAGCGTACCATTTGCTACAGTCTATTTATGAGCATTGAGAATCTTTCTTCTGGCCTCCTTAAAATCGACCCTTGGTTGGAGCCCTACGCAGATGTCATTCACCAGCGCGGAGTCCGATTTAGAGAGAAACTCGCTGAGTACGGTCCGCTTAAAAACTTCGCGACGACTCACCAGAGGCTGGGCCTCCATCAAGATGCTCACGGCTGGATCTTCCGGGAGTGGGCCCCCCGTGCCTCTGCTCTTGCCCTGACTGGAAGCTTCTGCGACTGGTCTCGCCAAGCTCACCCACTGAGGCGTTTACCGGGAAATGGGATCTGGGAAATTCGCCTTCCTGCGGATGCCCTCACAGCCGGAGACCTTTATAAAATCCATGTCATCGGGGCGAATGGTGCTCATGATCGCCTGCCCTCCCATGCTTCCTTCCTCATTCAGGACAACAAAACCCACGATTTCGCGGCCCAAGTCATAGGGGGGACGCGATATCAGTGGAAGAATTCCCCTCCTGGCAGACTTAGGGCTCCTCGGATTTATGAGGCCCATATCGGGATGGCGACTGAGCAGGAGCGGGTCGGCAGCTACCGCGAGTTTGCTGATGAGATCCTTCCTCGGATTTCCCGCCTCGGCTATAATGCGGTTCAGCTCATGGCCATCGCCGAGCATCCTTATTACGGATCTTTTGGCTACCATGTCTCTAACTACTTCGCCCCTAGCTCCCGCTTCGGCTCGCCAGATGACCTTCGCTATTTGGTCGATCAGGCCCACGGTCTGGGGCTGGCTGTTCTCATGGACTTAGTCCACTCTCACTCGGTAAAAAATTTAACGGAGGGTCTTGCGGCGCTTGATGGGCAGGAAGGACTCTACTTTCACTCACGGCAGCACCCTCAGTGGGACTCACGGCTCTTCAATTATGGTTCTAAGGAGGTCTGTCAGTTTCTCCTCTCTAATCTGGCCTACTGGATGGATGAGTTCCGCTTTGATGGCTTTCGCTTTGATGGGGTGACTTCCATGCTTTATCACCACCACGGGGAGGTGAGTTTTAACCACTATGATCACTACTTCGGTGAAGAAGTGGACATAGACGCTCTGAGCTATCTTCAGCTCGCGAATGAGCTTATCCATGAGAAAAATCCTCATGCTATTACGATTGCGGAGGATATGAGTGGTATGCCCGGACTCTGTCGGCCTTTGAGCGAAGGTGGTTTGGGCTTCGACTATCGTCTTGCGATGGGCATCCCTGATTACTGGATTAAGCTTCTAAAGCACAGTCCAGATGAGCACTGGAATGTGCATGAAATTTACCACACCCTGACCGATCGCCGGCCTGGGGAAAAGACCATCTCCTATACTGAGAGCCATGATCAGGCACTCGTGGGCGATAAGACTTTAGCCTTCCGGCTCATGGACGCGGCGATGTATGAACACATGAGGAGGGGAGATGAGCACCCAGAAATCGCCCGTGGCATGGCGTTGCACAAGATCTTACGCCTCCTCACTCTTGCGCTTGGTGGTCAGGCCTATCTTAATTTTATGGGGAACGAGTTCGGGCACCCTGAGTGGGTGGACTTCCCTCGGGAGGGGAATGGGTGGAGTTATCAGCATGCCCGCCGCCAGTGGTCTCTGGCTGATAATGGGGAGTTAAAGTATCAAGAACTTCAGGAGTTTGATACGGCACTTCTTAGGCTGGCGGTAGATCTTCTTCCTAGTGCTGACTCCCAGTTGCTCAATTTAGATCAAGAAAACCAGTGTCTCCAGTTCGAGCGAGCAGGCTTAGTCTTCGCGATTAATCTCAGCCCCCATAAGTCGATTGCGGATAACCAGTTTCCCATATTGCCCGTGGCTCAAAAACCGAACGATAGTCCAGAGGAGGGGGAATACCGCTTAATCCTCTCTAGTGATGATCTCTGCTATGGGGGTTATGACCGATTAGACCCTTCCACGATCTACCCGATTAGCGAGGGTTGCCTAAGGGTATATCTCCCGTCTCGCACTGCTCTCGTCTTCGCCAAAATGTGATCCATAAGGGGTTCTCCTGAGCGAGTTCTCATAAAAGCAGGCATCTG
Organism: uncultured Verrucomicrobiales bacterium; assembly: GCA_937928425.1. GTDB lineage: Bacteria > Verrucomicrobiota > Verrucomicrobiia > Verrucomicrobiales > Akkermansiaceae > SW10. Next base: position 768 of record CALFVL010000148.1, on the reverse strand, counting down.
GTCTGGGCAATCGGGGAGGGTTAAGGGTAAAAAAAATCACCATTCCCCATGATGCAGGGAAATGGTGATGAAGTTTTAATCTCTTAGAGTGACGGCTTACTGAGCGCTTTGGGAAGCCTTCTTTGCAGCCTCTAGGTCCTGCTGTAGCTGTGTCGTTTCCTCGTGACGCTTCTGGAGTTCTGCGGCCATTTTTTCTGCTTCTTTACGGAGTTTCTCGAGCTTCTTGTTCGCATTCTGGGCCTTCCTGAGGTGAGTTGCTCGCTCAGCTTTGGCCTTGAGAGCCTCTGCCTCTGCTTTCTTTTTTTCAGGTGACTTTTGGCCAGCTTTTTCTTGTTTCACCGCAGGTTTTGAGACTTTGAGTAATTCCTCTCTGGCATCTTGTAGGGCCTTGAGTTCTTTCTTTGCAGCCTTAAGAGTGGCTTCGAGCTCGCCTAGCATGCCCTGAATTTCAGTGCGCTTGCAGCTAGATCCACAGCGCTTCTTGGCACAGGCGCCTTTGGAGCATTCTTTAGATCCGCAGCACTTCTTAGGGCAGGAGCCTTTGGCACAAGCGCCTTTGGAGCATTCTTTAGATCCGCAGCACTTCTTAGGGCAGGAGCCTTTAGCACAGGCGCCTTTGGCACATTCTTTAGATCCGCAGCACTCTTTCGCGCAAGCGGCTTTTCCAGATGATTTAGGACACTTTTTACATCCGCTGCACTCCTTGGTATTTGCAGCTTGATCACCCATGCCTTCGGCATTTTTCGCTTTGGGATGACCTTTACTGCA
>CALFVL010000147.1 GCA_937928425.1 uncultured Verrucomicrobiales bacterium | reverse complement strand
TTTAAATGATGAGCATGCAGTCGCCGTATGAGTAGAAGCGGTAGTTTTCTTCGATGGCTTTGGCGTAGGCTTCCATGATGAGTTCACGGCCTGCGAAGGCGGAGACGAGCATCATGAGGGTGCTACTAGGGAGGTGGAAGTTGGTCTGGAGGGCATCGATGATCTTGAATGGGTAGGGTGGGTAGATGAAGATGTCAGTCTCGCCCTGACAGGGGGCGATCTGGCGATCACGGGCGAGGTGTTCTAGGACGCGGGTGACGGTGGTACCAACGGCAGCGATTTTCTGGGCGGCTTGGATTTTCTGGGCGGCTTCTGCGCTAAGTTCGTAGCGTTCAGAGTGCATGTCGTGTTCACGCGGGTCATCTGTTTTTACGGGGCGGAAGGTGCCTACGCCGACATGGAGGGTGAGAGAGGTGTGGTGGAGTTGGCTGAGGATTTCGGGGGTGAAGTGGAGTCCTGCAGTGGGGGCTGCGATGGCTCCTTCTTCTTTGGCGTAGACGGTTTGGTAGCGGTCGTGGTCTGCCTTTTCTGGCTCACGTTCCATGTAGTGGGGGAGGGCGAGGTGGCCGTGTTCGGTGAGGTCAGGCGGTCGGTCCCAGTGGATGAGGCGTTCACCTTTTTCATTACTTTCTACGACGGTTCCGGTGCTGGGTCCGACTTGGACCTGCCGGCCAAGTTTCATTTTTTTACCGGGCCGGACGAGGCACCACCAGTGGTGGGGGTCGCTGGCGTTGGTGCGGACGAGCTCGATCTTACCATCATTTGAGAAGAGGCGTGCGGGGATGACTTTGGTATCGTTCAGGACGAGGAGGTGATCTGGGGGGAGGAGGTCTGGGAAGTCGGAGAAGTGGTGGTGGGAAATTTGACCACTGGCGCGGTGGATGAGCATGAGGCGCGAGGAGTCGCGGTTCTCAAGTGGGCGTGAGGCGATGAGTTCTGGCGGGAGGTGGTAGTGGAAGTCGCTTGTGCGCATGGTGGTGCGAGAGGAGTCTTTTTTTAAGAAAAGTTGGCGTGTGTGTGGAGTGGGGGGAGGCTTGGCATGGAGTTTTTAGGAAAGGCGCTAAACCTTAACGTATTTCTATAACGTGTTAAGAAAATGGAAAAAAGCGAACACGTTAAGGGTGATGTGTAAAGAAAACGCCGGAAGTCTATACGTATTTCTTCTCTGGAGGGGGGCGAGATGTTTAGCTGTGGGCTTTGGAAAATCCGGCGGCTTCGGCGCTTTGGAGGAGGTTGTGGGGGGGCTGGTTGAGGCCGATGAAGGTGCGGTTGGTGGGGGTGCCAGTTTGCTCGGTGGCGGCTAGGAGTTTTAGGCTGCCTTTTTGGAGGTCGAAGTCGGGATCGGGGCAGGCTTGCCAGCCGTCTTGCAGGAGGTGGCGGTAGAGGTGGTGGCGGGTGAGGCCCTGGGAGTTGCTGAGGGTGAGGGTGGAGGAGTAGGATTTTTGGCGCGGGGCGGAGGGCCAGGAGCCACGAGCTGAGGGGCCTCCGTGTTTTTTACGGGCGCGGTGGCGAAGGTGGATTTGGGCGAGGGTGAGGAGTTTGAGAAGGGTGTTATTTAGGGGGGTGTCGAAGCTGGGGTGAAGGCCGCGCATTGGCTGGCGGAGGAGTTTGCCAAGGGATTGGTAGGGGGCTTCACCAGTGGGTCCGGTGTAGATGAAGTCACCGGGTTCGATACCGAGGGCGATGCCTTGGTAAACACAACCTTCCCACTGGATGCCGCCTTTGGAGAAGCGGTGGGGGTGTTTTTTATAGAGAAGGGCTTCGGCTTTTCCGTATCCGTTTTGTTGTTTGAGGTATTTGGCGGGGGTGGCGCGGCGATGGTGCCAGACGAAGGAGGCGCCGGAGAAGCCGAGGGTGTGGCCGTGGTCGCGGAGACGCCAGCAGAAGTCGACATCATCTCCTGCGGTTTTAAAGATGGGGTCGAAGCCGCCGATGTCATGGAAGGCGGATTTTTTAACGGAGAGGTGGCAGCCGGGGAGGTGTTCTGCGGTGAGGTCATCAATCATGACGTGGGTGGGTGCACCGGGGGCGGCGGTGGTGAGGGCGAGGCTGCGGGAGTCTGGGGTGGGGGCTAGGTTAGGGCCTCCGATGGCGGAGTAGTCTGAGTCTGCGTAGGCGCGGGCGAGCCAGGTGAGCCAGTGGATGTCTGGCTGGCAGTCGTCATCTGTGTAGGCGAGGATTTCTCCGGTGGAGATGGCGGCGCCGTAGTTCCGTGCGGCGGAGAGGCCGGAGGGTGGGAGGTGATGAACGATGATGTTTTTTTCTTGGTCTAGGAGAGTGGCGCTTTGGTCGGTGGAGCCGTCATTAATGACGATGATTTCGAAGTTAGGGTAGTGGATGTTTCGGCAGGCGTGGAGACAGGAGTGGAGGCGTTCTTGTCCATTACGAGTGCAGATGATGATGGAGAAGCGGGGGGGATTTTCTGGGAGGGGGTCTGGGAGGGTGAGTTGGCTGAGGGTGTGGAGGGCAGGTTTTTCTGAGAGGTCACGGCGGAGGAGTCCAAAAGACCATTCGTCCATACTGCGCTGGTTATTAAACCAGTGGTCTGACCAGGCGTAGAGGGTGGCTCCGGCGAGGCCAGCGAGGCGGGTGAGGGTGAGGGCGTTGCTGAGGAGTTTTTCTTGGAGTTCTTCTGAGTTACGCTGGGTGTCTATGCCGAATTCGGTGAGGAAGACGGGGCGGTCCCCGGCGAGGTGGTGGAGGCGGGGGAGGTATTTTTTAAGGTCTGCGCTGTCTTCGAGGTAGATGTTAAAGGCGGTGAAGTCGGCGGAGGGGGGCTCGAGGTACTCGGTGGTGGGGAAGTTGGCGTAGGCGATGGGGAGGCCGGGCGCGGTTTTTTGCGCGGAGCGGATGAGGGAGTCTAGGGCGCGGTTGACCTTCCAGGGGGTCATCCAGCGGGCCATGTCTGAGGGAATTTCATTTCCGATGAGGAGGGCGCCGAGAGCGGGGTGGGAGTGGTGGCGGCTGAGCCAGGTGGTGATGTCACGACGGGCGTTTTCAAGAAGGGAGGGGTTTTCACAGATGAAGTCACAGCCGTGTCCCCAGGCGTGGGTGGGGATGACGAGGAGGTCGTTCTCGGCGGCGCTGTCTAGGAAGGCTCGGTCTGGGAGCTGGTAGATGCGGATGGAGTCGAAGCCCGCTTTACGGATTTTTGGGAAGTCTGAAGCGGGGGTGTGCGGGGAGTCTGGGGGGAAGGGGCCGTAGGTGACACAGCGTAGAAAGTGCGGGCTCCCATCAAGGAGGAAGTGTTTTCCGTTTACGGAGAGCCGCATGGGGGGGAGTGGGAGGGTGATTTTTTTAGAGTTCTTTTAGGTAGATGTTTTTCCAGAGGATGTCTCCGGAGGCTCCTCCGTGGACTTGGAGGGCGATGAAGCCTTGGAGGGTGGTGTTTTTTTCATCGGTGTCAGTGAAGTCTGCGCGGAGTTCTCCGTTAAGGTATGTTTGGAGGTGGGTGCCTTGGCATTTGATGACGATGGTGTTCCAGTCATCCCATTTGAAGAGTTTTTCGCCTTGGGCGGTGAAGGATTTTTTAGTTTCGGGGTCGGCGTTTTTAGGGGGGAAGAGCCAGCCTCGGCGTGCTTCGTCATAGATGCCAGCGGTCCATGAGCGTTGTGGTTTTTTAAATTGGTCGTGCTCACATTGGTAACCACTGACACGGCCGTCAGCGTTTTCACCTTTTTGGAAGCCACGGAAGATGCAGCCGGAGTTTCCGCTTTTGTCGTTAAATTTAAATTGGAAGGTGAGGATGAAGTCTTGGTAGTTTTCTTCAGTTCTGAGGAAGGTGTTTCTTTTGATCTTTTTACCGAAGCCGCGGATGCTGTGGTCTTTAACTTCGAAGTGTCCTGTTCCGCCGACTTTTTTCCAGCCGCTGAGGTCTTTTCCGTTGAAGAGGGTTTTGAAGCCGTTTTTTTCAAGCTCGGCAGGTTTGACGAGGGCGGGGAGTCCGGCGGGGAGTTCGGTTTTTGGCTGCGTTTTTGTTTCGTGGTGGTCGGCAAGGCTGGAGCTGAGCAGGAGGGCCGTGAGGAGGAGTGCTTTGGTCATCGATAGGGGTAGCTGTGAATGTTAGGCCGTCCTGAGGTGAGCGACGGTGGGTGATTGTGACAGATAAAAAATCTGGGGGCAAGTGGAGGTTTTAGCGTTGGAAGTGGTCCCAACCGCCTTGGAGAGGGGTGTTTTTTTCTTTTTCTGAGGTGAGTGTGCCGATTTGAGTGAGGGGGAGGTGGGGGAAGGTGTTTTGCCAAGTTTTTTCAATGCAGTCACTGGAGGTGAAGAGGAGTTCGTAGTCTTCGCCATCATTGAGTGCTTCTTCGGCGGAGCTTCCTGGGGTGAGGGGGAGTTTTGGGAGGTCTAGGGTGAATCCGCAGCGGCTCATGCGGGCGAGGCGGGTGAGGTCTTTTGCGAGTCCGTCTGAGAGGTCCATCATGGCGCTAATGTGGAAGTGACTGCTAAGCCAGTGTGCTTCTTTAAGGCGGGGGCTGAAGTCGAGGTGTTTGCCGTGGATCGACCCGCCTAGGGTGCCGGTGACGTAGATGGAGTCATGGGCTTGGCCGCCGGAGCGGGTGACGAGTTGTGATTTTTTTACGTGCCCACGGCCTGCGATGGAGATGATGGTGGGGGCGCTGTCTGGGAGGGAGCTGGTTTCTCCGCCGACGATGATGCCGCCGTGTTGTGCGAGGCAGTCTTTGATCCCTTGGTAGAGGGTGTGGACCCAGGTGACTTCGGTTTGGGGGTTTAGGGCGATGGTGATGAGGAGCTCGCGAGGGGTGCCTGCCATGGCGGCGAAGTCACTGAGGACGCGGGCGACGGCTTTCCAGCCGATTCTTTTGGGGTCTTCTTGGGGTTCAAAGTGGACCCCCTCGATGATGGCGTCAGTTTTCAGGAGGGTGAGGTTTTCTCCTTTTCCGATGACGGCACAGTCATCACCGGGGCCTATGAGGAGATCATCTGAGCCGGGGAGATTTTGGCAAAGGCTTGTGATGAGGGCGTCTTCTCCTAGCTGGGCCAGCGTGTTCATGGGCTTAATTGGCTTAATGGGGTTTCTTGGGAGCGGCTGATGAGCATGAGGATGATTTGGAGGGCGTTAAAGGCGGCGTGACAGGCGATGGGGGCCCAGAGGGAGCCGGTGACTTCATAGAGGATGACGAGGATGACGCCCATGAGGATGAGGAGGGGGAGGCCCATGAGGTTAAAGTGGATGATCCCGAAGAGGAGGCCATTAAAGAGGGTGGCGAACCAGCGCTCGCTGAATCTTTTTACGACGGGGTAGAGGTATCCTCGGAAGATGATTTCTTCTGCGATGGGGGCGATGATGATGGCGGCGATGGCGATGGCGGCGATGGTGGCTCCGTGCTCGGTGCTTTGGATGAGTTCTACCATTTGCTGGGGTTTTGCGCTGTAGTGGCTGGTGACCCAGCTGTTCCAGCCGAGGAGGTAGAGGAGTCCGCCGAGGGCGATGATGCCGATGATGAAGGATGGGATGATCCAGAGGAGTTGTCTCCAGCTATCCCAGCGTAGGCCGAAGAATTCGATGAGGTTAGCCCGCCAGAATATTACGGCGGGAACGATGGCTGCGAACATGAGGTAGCCGAGTGAGCCGTTAAGGATGGCGAGGGCGGAGGGGGGATCTAGTGGCTGAGTGCTGATCCGTGTGCCGGTGAATTTCCACTGTAGGGTGAAGAGGATGATGAAGCCGCCGAGGATGAGGAGGTCAATGATCTGGATCTTAGAGGTGGAGACGCTGCCGCTGAGGTTCCAGTCACTTTCTGGCCACTGTCTACGGACGAGGGCGTATCCGGGCAGGGCAAGGAGGAAGAATGACACGAGGGTCATGAGGTAGAGGTCTCCGAGGAGCTGATATTCAACAAGGGTCACGGCTGGGTAAGGTAAGGCAATGGGGTGGGATGGAAAGCACAAGGAGTGTGGAGAATGCAGAAGGAGGTGGCTGGAGGAGCGGTGTTTTTTTGAAGAAAACTTTGCTGGTGTGTTTTTATGGGATGGGAAATAAGGGGCTGTGCCTCATATTTTAGTCATTGGTGGTGGTCCTGCGGGTTTACGTGCGGCGGAGGTGGCTTCTGCGGGCGGGGCGCAGGTGACTCTATGTGATCAGAAGCGGTCGGTGGGGCGGAAGTTTTTGGTGGCTGGGAAGGGGGGGCTGAATTTGACCCATTCAGAGGAGGTGGGGGATTTTGTGAAGCGTTATCGGGGGGGGGAGCAGCCGGGTGGTTTTTGGGAGCAGGCTTTGGAGGGTTTTGATAATAAGGAGATTAGAGCATGGGCGGCGAGAATGGAGGTGGGGACCTTTGTACAGAAGTCAGGTAGGGTCTACCCGAAGTCACTGAAGGCGGCTCCGTTGCTGCGGCGGTGGGTGGCTAGGTTGCGTGAGCAGGGGGTGGAGTTTCTTATGAGTCACCGGCTGGTAGAGCTGGGTGAGGGGGAGGCGAAGTTTGAGACTGCTGAGGGTGAGGTGGTGGTGCAGGCGGATGCGATTATTTTAGCTCTTGGTGGTGGATCGTGGCCGCAGACGGGATCAGATGGGGTCTGGGTAGAGACTCTGGAGGCAGCAGGGGTGAGGGTGACTCCGCTCAGGGCTGCGAATTGTGGATGGGAGGTGGCTTGGCCTGCGGAGGTTTTGCCACAGTTAGAGGGGCAGCCTTTAAAGAATGTCATGGCCTCGGTAGGCGCAGAGGAGGCGAGAGGAGAGGTAATGGTGACACGTTATGGGCTGGAAGGGGGGCCGCTTTATCAGTTAGGGCCTGCGCTGCGTGCGCTAGATGAGCCGGTTCTAAGCTTAGATTTTAAGCCGACTTTTAGCGTGGATCAGTTGGTGAGGAAGATGGAGTCGGTGAGGCGAAATTACCTAGGAGAGTCACAATTCCGATGGAAGCTGAGTGAGCCGATGCGTGCGATTTTGGCCTGTTTTCATGGTCCTTTTGATTCTGCTGAGCAGCTTGCGAGGGCAGCGAAGGCTTGCGTGCTGCCTTTGGTCAAAGCGCGACCGCTCAGTGAGGCCATCTCCTCTGCGGGAGGTGTGAGCTGGTCGGCGGTCGATGAGCGGCTGATGCTCCGGGATGTCCCGGGGGTGTTTGTGGCTGGTGAGATGGTCGATTGGGAGGCTCCGACTGGAGGTTATCTTTTGCAGGGATGTTTTGCGAGTGGGACGCTGGTGGGGAAGGCGGCTTTAGATTTTATTTAAGATTTTTTAAGGGGAGGTTTTTTCTTAGATTTCGTGATGTGAGGTGGGCGGATGTAGAGGGTTTCGGTAGGGGAATTTAGGAGGGTCTCTTTTTCGGTATCTGAGCGTTTTAGCCATGCTTTTAGGAGGCCTTCGGCAGTGGGGTGGCTCTGGGTGCAGGAGATGCCAGTGGGGAGGCGTTCTGGGGGCTCGAAGGTGATGCTTACTCCGGGTTTTTTCTCGAGGGTTTGGAGGAGTTCTTTCTCATCAAGGAGGCGAGGGGCTTCTTGGCAGCGTCCTTGATGTAAGGGCATGAGGAAGTAGCTTCCTCTGCGTGCGTCACCGATCGCCCATGTACTTTCTTCTAGGACACTTTCTGAGGTGGCTTCGAAGGAACAGAGCCCGGCAAGGCGGCAGTGGTGGACTTGGGCAATGGCTTGGGCGGTGGCGATCCCTACCCGGGTTCCATTATAGCTACCCGGACCAGTGCCGATGATGATGTGGGAGAGTCGCTCTCCGCTGGGTAAGTGGGAGAGGAGTTCTAGGAGCGGGGGGTAAAGATCGCACTCTTGGGAGCGCTCGCTGGTGAATGATGATTGTGCAAAAATGAGCCCATCGCGTGCGAGGAGGAGGGTGGCGTGTGTCACGCTGGTTTCGAGGGTGAGGATCCACTGGGAGGTCACGGGGGAAATGGTGAAGTGAAAGTTAATGTTCTTAAACTAAAAAACATGCGAGCTCTGCGAGAAACCCTTGCGCGGAAGCACGACGCGACCTATCTCTTCGTATCTTAAATTTTACCCATTAAAAAACCATTTTTATGTCTGATTACGCCAAAGGTCTTGAAGGAGTTATTGCTAATGAATCTGCCCTCTCACGTGTGGAGGGGCTGGAAGGGCGGCTTTCTTACCTTGGTTACTCGATCGATGAATTAGTGGAGAATTGTAGCTTTGAGGAGGTGACTCACCTTTTGCACCGTGGGAAGCTTCCGAATGTGGCTGAGCTGGCGGACTTTGAAAAGTCTCTCCGTAGCCATCGTGAGATTCCTCAGGGGGTGATCGATTTTCTAAAGTCTGCTCCGAAGGATGCGAACCCGATGGATATTCTCCGCACGGGAGTTTCGATGCTAGGCCATTACGATAAGCGGGCTAAGATTGGTGAGCCGGATCAGGAGGCGAACCGTGAAGTGGCTCTTTCTCTCTGTGCACAGACTCCGGTGATCGTCGCTTATTATCATCGTGCTCGCCAGGGCTTAGAGCTTCTCCCAGTGCGTGATGATCTTTCAGAGTCAGCTCATTTCCTCTATTTGATGACAGGTGAGGAGCCTTCTGAGGCGGCAGTAAAAACTCTGGATGTGGCCTACACGATCCACGCGGATCACGGGATGAATGCTTCCACCTTCTCTGCCCGAGTGACCGTGGCGACTCTATCGGATTTTTACTCAGCGATGACTTCTGCGGTGGGGACTTTAAAGGGTCCTCTGCATGGTGGTGCAAATGAGGGGGTGATTAAGATGCTGAATGAGATCGGCAGTTTAGATAAAGTGGATGCTTTCGTGGAAGATTGCTTGGTAAATAAGAAAAAGATCATGGGAATAGGCCATCGGGTCTATAAGGTCTTAGATCCACGTGCTCCTCACTTGCAGAAAATGGCGATTAAGCTCACCGAGGAGTTGGGAGAGACGAAGTGGATCGATATGTCGGAGCGGATTGCGACGATCATGAGGGAGCGGAAGGGCCTGAATGCGAATGTCGATTTTTACTCAGCCACCGTTTATTATTCATTGGGAATTCCGACTGATTTATTCACGCCGATCTTTGCAATTGCACGGATGGCGGGATGGACTGCACAGGTATTAGAGCAATTAGAAGATAATCGTCTTTACCGCCCACTGACTAAGTATGTGGGACCGGGTGAACTTTCTAAAGTGACTCCGATTGCGGAGCGCTAGGCTATGTCTGCGCGCGGAAATGAGTGAGTATCGTGCGACGAGTCGGTTTGATGTGAAGAGCCTAAAGCTAGGCTCGGCGATGCACATGCGCTACCGCCACCCCCTGTTTGTGGTGATGCGTTACTTTTACCTCATCCTCGTTCCGATTGGTGCCTTGTTGCTTTATCTAGGTGACCGGACCTTCGGCTTCCTCTGCATTATGCTCGGGCCCATCCTATTTATGCGGAAGATTTTCTGGCAGTATCGTCTGATTCATGGGTCCAAGTCATCCCCTCAAGCAGGGCAGCAACTCGAATGGATCTTTACCGAGAAAAAAGTGCAGCAAGAATCACAGGGGCATGAGAAAAGTTTCCACTGGCGAGACTTTAATGATCGCTACTTATCTCCTAAGGGCATCCTGCTTTACTTGCAGCGGGATCAGTACTTCATTTTACCAAGATCAGCATTTCACTCACAAAGCGATTTTGAGGCCGTGAGTCAGTGGTGTGAAAATAAGGTCA
>CALFVL010000146.1 GCA_937928425.1 uncultured Verrucomicrobiales bacterium | reverse complement strand
GTGGCTTTTGTGAACCCAGAGGACCCTGAGGAGGCTCTGTTAGAGCATGAGACGAAGGCGCCAGGTTACTCGATTTGGTTTCCGGCACTTTTTCTAGTGGGTGGTTTAGGTGTTTTTCTAAGGTCTTTTTTAAGATTCTTTGGGAAATTCTCATGAGGTGTTCTTGGCTTCTTCTTATTGAGTTCAGCATTAATCCTTTGAAGCAAGCTTGCGAGGGGGAAGAAGTTTGCTAAGCTTGTGAGATGCACAAGTTGTTGACGGTGATGGCTTTATCTTCTTCTCTGCAAGCTTTCACGATCAGGGTGGATTATCGATTTGATACCCAAGGTTTTTTTGATAACCCGGAGGCGAGGTTGGTTTTAGAGGCTGCGGCTGCGAGATGGAGTCGGATCGTGAACCAAGAGTTGCAGGCAGTGGATGCGCAAGATGATGATACGACTGATGTGCGGATCCAGATCATCCATCCAGGGACTGGTGAGCGCTTACAAATGAGCGTCGCGGCATCTGCGGAGACTGATATCATTGCTGAGTTTGGGGGAGGGGAAGCTGATGTTTACCTCGATGGTTTTACTTTAGAGGAGGACGTGTGGCTTTTATATGCCGGAGCACGTGCGATGGATGACGTCGGGGCAGCAGCGACGATCCAACTGGGCGCGATTAATGTGAGCACGGTGGCTGATGATCCTAATTCTTTAGTCAACCGAGGCTTTAATTCAGGTGCAAATTCTCTGAGTGTCCTTGGGGGGACGGTCTCGTTCGATACCGAGGCGAATTGGAATTTTTCATTATTTTCTCCAGATTTAAGGGGTGGGATTGATTTCTATTCAGTGGCTCTGCATGAAATTGGCCACGGGTTAGGTCTCAGCTCGCGTAATTCTCCGGAGTGGAGAGAGCTGTCTTCTTCTGGGAGTTATGTAGGGAGATTCGCTCTAGAAGCATATAATGCGGATAACGCTGAGTCATTATCTGCCCTAGAGATTGAGAGCTTAGATGGAGGTGACTTCCATTGGAGGGATGATATTTATCAGTCTGAGGTTTTTCAGTTAGGGGCACCAAGTCGTTTTGGGGTCCTTGCGGCGGGGGAGCTGCAAGATTTATTGATGGAGCCTATTTTATCATTCGGGGTGGAGCTTCCTCGCTTTGAGGTGACTAATGTGGAGGTGGGAGGACTGAGAGATGTGGGGTGGAGTGTGATTACTGCAGATCCTCCTCAGCAGCCGCTTCCGAGCGTCTCGATCCAGCGTCCAGATACTGGAGAAGTTCGCCTGATGGTTCCTTCTGAGTTAGGGCGTAGTTATACCATTCAGACTTCAGTGGATGGACAGAGCTGGTTTAGTGTGAGTCCCTCACTTAGGGGGACTGGGGATACTTTATCCTGGGAGGATGGGGAGGAGGGTTTTGTTGACCCGATTGGGCCCGCGAGTGGACTAGAGGTGAAATTTTATCGTGTGATTGAGAATTAGGGACACGATGATGGGTCTCCCTGTGGTCTAGATGGTGATGGGGGTAGACTAGGAGTTAGGGTGGGGTCTTAGCGGGCCTGCAGGATTTTTTCTGTATCTAGGCCGGTGAGGTTTTTTAGGCCCTTGATCATGCGGGTAAGAATGAAGCCGCCAATGACGAGGAGAGGAACACCGATGACGAGAAATCCCCAGCCAGTGATGCGGCCGACATCTTTATTGTAGAGTTCCTTCCAGTCAGGTGCTCCGGGATCAAGGTCTCCTAGGAAGTAGAAGGCGAGTCCAAGGTTCATGATGGCGGAGAGGCAGAAGGAGCCGAAGAAGAGTTTGGTGGAGGACCAGAGGAGGTCTGCGAGGGCTTGCTCGTTATTGTTCTCTTTTATTTTTTTATTGATACGGCCGTGATCAAAGATGCCTTCATTGTAAACGAAGGCGTTAAAAAGTGGGGTGGTAGATTTATGGGTGAGGAGGAAGAGGGAGCCGAGAATGAGAGGCTGGATGGCTTCTTTTACGCCGAAGAGGAGGGGGGCGAGTCCACGGCGTGCGGGGTCTTCACTGGCGAAGAGGTAGATGGTGATGAGGCCAGTGAGGAGAACATTAAAGACGCCTACGGCGGAGAAGGTGTTTAGTTTTTTATGCTGGATGAAGTGCCAAATGCCATAGGCGAGGGGAATGACGATGGCTAGGCCCATGGCGAGGTAGGGGCCAAGGTGCCATGCCTTGGCTCCGGTAGCCGAGGGGTCTTTACTGCAATGACTGAGGATGAGAACGGGAAGGATGACATTTACGATGATGTCACTGAGGGGGGTGTCCTGTTTTTTTACGCTGGGTGTGGCGGTGGAGTCAGTCATTGGTCAGAAGAAGGAAGCTGAGATGAAAAAGGCCCGCCGGGAAAGCGGGCCTTTTGGGAAAAGGGGGTGATGTTTAGGCGGAGTAGATACTGTTCCCGGTAGAGCGAAGTTCATCGCAAGCTTGTTTCATGCGGTCACAGAGAGATTGTTCGGCCTTTTTGAGGTAGCTACGGGGATCGTAGTTTTTCTTATTCCCGACTTCTCCGTCAATTTTGAGCATTCCCTCGATATTTTCGCACATGTGGGTGACGATGGGGCGGGAGAAGGCGTATTGGGTATCGGTGTCGATGTTCATTTTTACGACGCCATAGTCTAGGGTTTCTTGGAGGTCTTCTGGTGAGGTGCCAGAGCCACCGTGGAAGACGAGGTCCATTTCTGCTTCTGCTCCGTATTTATCAGTGACGACTTTTTGGCCATCACGGAGGATGCTAGGTTTTAGTTTTACGGAGCCGGGCTTATAGGCGCCGTGAACGTTTCCGAAGGTGGCAGCGAACATGAAGCGGCCAATAGGATTGAGCGTTTCATAGACCTGCATCATGTCTTCTGGGGTGGTGTAGAGTTTTTCTGCGGGGAGGCCTGAGGTGTCATGGCCGTCTTCTTCTCCGCCGACGCAGCCGGCTTCGATTTCAAGGATGATGTCGAGCTCAACGCACTCTTTGAGAAGCTCGGCGGAGATTTTCATGTTTTCATCAAGATCGACGACTGAGCCATCAAACATGTGAGATTGGAAAAGAGGACCCTTGCCTTCAGCGATGCGCTTACGTGAGGCGTCTAGGAGGGGACGGAGGAAGGAGTCGACTTTATCGGGGTGGCAGTGGTCGGTGTGGAGGCCGACGAGGATGTCGTATTTTTCGGCAAGAACGTGAACGGCTTCGGCAAGGACGATGGCTCCGAAGGCGGCGTCGTTCACGGCAGTTCCAGATGCGAATTGTCCGCCTCCGGTGGAGACTTGAATAATGCCGTCTGATTTTGCTTCAGCGAAGGCTTTTAGGGCTCCACTTGCGGTGGTGAGGGAGGTGATGTTGATGGCGGGGTAGGCGTATCCACCTTTTTGGGCGGCATCGAGCATCTGCTTGTATTGTTCTGGTGTTGCGACAGGCATGAGGAAGCGGAGTTAGCGTAGATTCAAGCAGGAGGCAAGGCTGAGCTTACTCGCTACTTTTAGAGTGAGCTGGTGTGGGGGGAGTTATGAGACGGAGCTGCGGGCGCTGGCGGTGAGGTAGTCACGGTTGAGTTTAGCGATGTGGTCTGCGCTAATTTCTTTAGGGCAGACTGCTTCGCACTCGAATTGGTTGGTGCAGTTGCCGAAGCCTTCTTGGTCCATTTGTTTTACCATGCCGAGGACGCGCTGGTCTTTTTCAGCTTGGCCTTGGGGAAGGTGGTTAAGGTGGGATGCTTTAGCGGAGACGAAGAGCATGGCGGAGGCATTTTTACAGGCGGCGACGCAGGCTCCGCAGCCGATGCAGGCGGCGGCGTCAAAGGCGGCGTCAGCATCAGGCTTAGGGATCTGGATGGCGTGCGCGTCCGGAGCGGATCCGGTGCGGACGCTGATGTAGCCGCCGGCACCGATGATGCGGTCGAAGGATGAGCGGTCGGTGACGAGGTCTTTGACGACGGGGAAGGCGTTCGCACGGAAGGGCTCGATCCAGATGGTGTCTCCGTCAGAGAATTTGCGCATGTGAAGTTGGCAGGTGGTGATGCCGCGTTCTTTGGAGTGGGGAACGCCATTAATGGTCATGGAGCACATGCCGCAGATTCCTTCTCGGCAGTCGTGGTCGAAGTGGATGGGTTCTCCGCCTTCTTTGATGATGCGCTCGTTGACGATGTCGATCATTTCTAGGAAGGAGGCGGAGGTGGGGATTTCCTTAGCTTCGTAGGTTTCGATACGGCCTTCGGTGTTGGCGTTTTCTTGGCGCCAGACTTTGAGTGTTAAGTTGAGGAGTGGCATGGCTGATGGTTGAGAGTCGGGAAAATGAGTGAGGGGTTTTAGCGAGCTTGCTTAGGATGAGAGGTCTGCCGTGATGACGAGAAGAGATTTACGGCAGGCATGGTTTTTTATTTATAGGAGCGGATGGAGGGCTGGACTTCTTCGTAGATGAGTTCTTCTTTATGAAGGATGGGAGGGGTGCCTGGTTCGGTGTGTTCCCAGGCGGCGACGTATTGGTATTGGTCGTCGTGGCGTTTGGCTTCTCCAGCTTGGGTGGTCCCGTCTTGGACTTCGGTATCGGCTTCGGTGAATTGGTGTTCACTACGGAAGTGGCCTCCGCAGGATTCTTCGCGATTCAGGGCATCGTGGCAGAGGACTTCGGCGAAGTCGATGAAGTCGGCGACGCGGCCTGCTTTTTCAAGTTCTACGTTGAGGCCGTTTGCTGATCCGGGGATGCGGAGGTTGGTCCAGAATTCTTGGCGAATTTCTGGGATCCGTTTGAGGGCGTGTTGAAGGCCTTCTTTATCACGAGCCATGCCGCATTTATCCCAGATGAGGAGGCCGAGTTCACGGTGGAAGGTGTCTACGGATTTGTTGCCTTTGATTTCCATGAGGGATTTGAGGCGGTCCTTGACGGTGTTTTCGGTTTTTTTGAATTCTGGGTGGTCAGTGGTGACAGATCCGGGGGTTTGCTTGGCGAGGTAAACGGCGATGGTGGAGGGGATGACGAAGTAGCCATCGGCGAGGCCTTGCATGAGGGCGGAGGCTCCGAGGCGGTTCGCTCCGTGGTCTGAGAAATTGGCTTCTCCGAGGACGTGGAGTCCGGGAAGGTTAGACATGAGGTTGTAGTCTACCCATAGGCCGCCCATGGTGTAGTGGACGGCAGGGTAGATCTGCATGGGCTGGGTGTAGGGGTCGTCTCCAGAGATTTTTTCGTACATCTGGAAGAGGTTACCGTAGCGGGCGCGGATGGCGTCTTCTCCATCCCGGGCGATGGCGTCTGCGAAGTCTAGGAAGACTCCGAGCCCGGTGGAGGCGACTCCACGGCCCTCGTCACAGCATTCTTTGGCAGCGCGGGAGGCGATGTCACGGGGGCAGAGGTTGCCGAATGAGGGGTATTTCCGCTCGAGGTAGTAGTCTCGCTCGTCCTCTGGGATGTCGGTGGCGCTTTTTTTGCCTTCGCGGATGGCGGCGGCGTCTTCTTTTGATTTAGGGACCCAGATCCGTCCGTCATTACGGAGGGATTCTGACATGAGGGTGAGCTTAGACTGGTAGTCACCACTGACTGGAATGCAGGTGGGGTGGATCTGGGTGTAGCAGGGGTTCGCCATGTAGGCGCCGCGTTTGTGGGCGCGGAAGGCGGCCATGACGTTACAGCCCATGGCGTTGGTGGAGAGGTAGAAGACGTTTCCGTAGCCTCCGGTGGCTAGGATGACGGCATCAGCGGCATGTGAGCTGACTTTTCCGGTGACTAGGTTCCGGACGACGATGCCTTTTGCCTGACCATCAACGACGACGAGGTCTAGCATCTCGGTGCGGGGGTGCATGGTGACTCCTCCTTTGGCGATTTCTTTTTCAAGGGCTTGGTAGCAGCCGATGAGGAGTTGTTGCCCGGTTTGTCCGCGAGCGTAGAAGGTGCGTTTGACTTGTGCTCCTCCAAAGGAGCGGTTGTCTAGGAGGCCGCCGTATTCACGGGCGAAGGGGACTCCTTGGGCGACGCATTGGTCGATGATTTCGGTGGAGACTTCGGCGAGGCGGTGGACATTCGCTTCACGGGAGCGGAAGTCTCCTCCTTTAATGGTGTCATAGAAGAGGCGGTGGACGGAGTCGCCATCATTTTGGTAATTTTTAGCCGCGTTTATACCTCCTTGAGCTGCGATGGAGTGGGCACGACGTGGGCTGTCTTGGTAGCAGAAGCAGTCAACTTGGTAGCCAAGTTCAGAGAGGGTGGCGGCGGCAGATCCTCCGGCGAGACCAGAGCCAACGACGATGATTTTAAATTTCCGTTTGTTGGCGGGGTTGATGAGTTTGGAGTCCATTTTATGGGACTTCCATTTGTCCGCGAGCGGGCCTTTTGGGACTTTTGAATCTAAGTTCATGGTCGAGAAGTTTTATTTGCAGGTTTCACAGCCGAATCCGAAGAGGAGGATGGCGAGGGGGATGGAGATGAAGCCAAGGTAGATGATGAGTGCGTAGGCTTTAGAGATGAGTTTAATAGGGCCTGCGGTTTTTTTAGAGCGTAGGCCGAGGGTCTGGAAGATGGAGGCGACTCCGTGACCGAGGTGGGAGCAGAGGAGGGTCATGGATATGAGGTAGAAGATGACGACGAGGGGATTTTGAAAGGCAAGGATGACCATTTTCCAAGGGCTTTCAGCTCCGAGTTTAGCGAGTTCAGCGTCTGTGCGGACGGTGAAGTGGAGGATGTGGAAGATGATGAAGGCGAGGATGGTGAGGCCACTCCAAATCATGAGGCGTGATGAGCGGGGTGCTTGGACGGTGGCTTCGTGGGCGTATTTAGGGCGAGCGGTTTTGTTCTCTTTGGTGAGGAGAATGGTGAACCAGATGTGGACGATGAAGCAGGTGAGGAGCCCGAGACGGGCAATCCAGACTCCGGCGCCGTGGAGGAGGTTGTGGAGGAAGGCGGCGTATTCGTCGAAGGCTTCTTGACCAGCGAAGACGAGGAGGTTTCCGGCAAGGTGACTGGCAAGGAAGAGGACCAAGGCGAGGCCGGTGAGGGCGACGATGATTTTACGGCCGATGGATGATTTGACAAAGGCGCAGAGGGAGCAGGATGTGGCACTCATGGTTTAGGAGTAGGAGATAGGAACTACTTTTGGAAAGTATGGTGTGGTCTTTAAAAGACAAGTGTAGAAGGGGGCTTTCTAGATTGTTAGAAGTCTCGGTCGAGTAGGTGGTGTGCGATGTTTTTGAGGTGGTTAGATTTTTTTCCGAAAATTTCTAGAGCGGCGAGGGCTTTACGGGTGAGGCGGGTGGCTTCTTTTTTTGATTTTTCGAGGCCAAGGATGGAGGGGTAGGTGGCTTTGTTTACGGCTTCATCTTTCCCGGCGGTTTTGCCGAGTTGTTCAGTGGATTGGGTGACGTCTAGGATGTCGTCAATGACTTGGAAGGCGAGGCCGAGGTGATATCCGAAGGTGGTGAGGGCATCGAGCTGGCGGATGGTGGCATTCGCGCTCATGCCGCCGAGGCGCAGGGAGGTGGTGAGGAGGGCTGCGGTTTTGTTTTCGTGAATGCGGATGAGTTGGGCTTTGCTGAGGTCTTTTCCTTCTCCTTCTAGGTCTAGCACTTGCCCTCCGATGAGTTTTTTTGATCCTCCACATTCTGAGAATTCGAGGAGGATGTCCTTGAGATGATAGCGAGTGGTGGGGGGGGTGTGGGCGAGGATGGTGAAGGCTTCAGTGAGGAGGGCGTCACCAATGAGGACGGCCATGCCTTCACCGTAAACTTTATGGGAGGTGGGGCGACCACGGCGGAGGTCGTCATCATCCATGCTGGGGAGGTCGTCATGGACGAGGGAGTAGGTGTGCATGATCTCGACGGAGCAGGCGGGGGGGAGGGCGTTTTCTGGGTCTCCGCCACAGGCTTCGGCGGCGGCGAGGGTGAGGATGGGGCGGAGGCGTTTACCACCGGCGAAGACTGAGTAGCGCATGCCTTGGTGGACGGTTTTAGGGCGCTGGGTGACGCGGGGGAGGAATTTGTTCAGGGCGTCGTCGATGAGGGTTTGTTGCGATTTGAGATAGTTTTTGAGGTCGAGCACGTGCGGAGGGTATCAGGAATTTGACGTAGGGAAACCGGTTATTGCGCTGAGGCGGAAAGTGGGTAGCTTTGGGAGGGATGAAAGTTAAGGTTTTGTGTGCTGCGCTGATGTCGGGCTTTTCACTGATGGGGGAGGCATTGGAAAAAGGAGCTGATCTTCCTCGGCTAGAGGGGGTGAATCAGGATGGCGAGGAGGTGGTGATCGAGGCAGCTGAGGGGCATGAGTGGTTGCTAATTTTCACCTATCCTAAGGCGCTGACAGGGGGATGAACTAAGCAGGTGTGCTCGGTGCGGGACGCATTCGAGGAGTTGAAGGAGAAAGGGGTGACCGTGTTCGGGGTGTCTGGAGATAAGGTGGAGGCTCAGAAGAAGTTTCGGGAAAAGCATCAATTACCTTACGATCTGCTTTCTGATCGAGAAGGAAAGATTGCTAAGGCTTTAGGGGTTCCGGTGAAGTTGGGTAAGTTTATGGGGCGGAGGGCTTTTCTTTTTAAGAATGGAGAGCTGGTGTGGAAGGATGAGAAGGGGGCGACTAAGACGCAGGGGATGGAGGTGTTAGAAGCCTTAAATGCCTTAGGAGGGTGAGGTTCTTTTTGAATTTTAAGCTTTGAGGAGAAGTTGGGATGGGAGGTAAAAGGCGTTTAGGGAGCCATTCGTAGGGCTACATGTCATGAGAGAGGCGTCCTTGGATGGCTGTTTTTAAGAGGGGGCGTTTATTGGGAGGGATAGGTTTTAGGGAGAGGATGGTTCCGGAGGTTTTTTCGGGGTTGAAGTGAAGTTTGAGCTGGGTGAGTTGTGGGTCAAATTCAGCCTCGTGGAGCTGCGACCAGTAGATGAGATTGAGATTTTTCTGGGCGTTGATGAGGGGGAAGATTTCGATCCCTAGGGGGGTGAGGATGAGGTAGGCGTGGCGGGCACAGCGGACAGCGAGGCGTGTGAGGAGGGTGGCAATGCTGAGTGGGATAAGGGGCATCCACCATGAAAAATCAGGATGTCCCATGAGCCAAGTGACGATAAGGAAGAGGCTGAAGGCGATGGCGATGGCCGCGAGGATGATGAAGGTCTGTGCTTGGCTGGTCCGAGTGAAACGGAGTTCCTTGTGTGGTTCTGCGACTGGTTTAGGAGAGGCCATGGAGGGGGGGCTTTTTTTGGGGCTCGGTCGGCCTAGATGTCGATGACTTTTCCGTCGTCTAGCTGGGATTGTTTGGGGTCTGGCGGAGCTGGTGAGCTGGGCTTGCTTCGGATCTTATTTTTTAGTTTTCGGCCAAGGTATTTGGCAATAAGAGTGCGGTTGGTGGGGATGAGGAGGAGGAAGCCGACGGCATCGGTGAGGAAGCCGGGGGTGATGAGGACGGTGCCGGCGATGATGATGATGATGCCGTCTAGTGCTTCTTGGGTGGGGAGGGTTCCTTTTCCAGTGGCGTGCTGGAGTTTTTTGATGGCACGGTCACCTTGTGACTTTGTTAAGGAGGCGCCGATGATGGCGGTGATAAAGATGATGGCGAAGGTGCTAAGGAGGCCAATTTTATCACCGAGGGTCCAGAAGAGGTAGAACTCGGCGAGTGGGACGAGGATGAAGAGAAGGAGGAGTTTTCTGAACACGATGCTACGGAGGATCTTTAGAGAACATGGGGGTCATGGCGATTATAAAGAGGCGGGGAAAAAGGAATGGCTACTTTCTTCTGAGGGAGAGCAGCCATGGGAGTGGGGCATGAGGGATAGGAGCGTGCTGAAGATGGGGCCTATGTTTATGTTTTTATGGATGGATGGATGGATGGATGGATGGATGGATGGATGGGTGGATGGGTGGGGGTGTTGTTCTTATGTGCTGAGAAAGTCGATGATGCGTTGCTTTGGCCGACCGATGATGGCTTTGTCTCCCTTGAGGAGGATGGGGCGCTGGAGGAGTTGTTTGTGTTTTACGAGGATGTCGATCACGGCGGAGGGGTTGTTGATGAAGTGATCTGGATCAAGTTGGAGTTTTTTAAATTTGGCGTCTTTGCGGACGAGGTTTTCTACGGGGTCTTCTAGGGCTGTGACAATTTTTTTGAGGGCGGTTTCGTCTGGTGGGGTCTTTATGTAGAGGATGACTTCGTGGTCGATCCCGAGTTCCTTGGCGACCGCCAAGGCATTGTCAGAAGAGCCTCAGTGGTTATAGTGATAGATGGTGACTTTGGACATGGGAAGAAGGGGTAGCAGCGGGAAAAAATTGGTCAAGTGGCGGGTGGGATGATGGGGGTAAAGGGGAGGTGGAATCTGCAATTTTCTAAGGATGAGGAGATTCGGTATGGGGCGGCTTGTGCCTGCCGCTAAGGAGTGTGATTCCGAGGGGGAGTTTTTTTCCTAAGTTTACTTGTGAAGGGTGAGAAGGCGCTTTGATTCCTTTATGAGGAAGTCGATGTCCATGAAGGGATCTGCGGAGATGTCAGACCAGAGGATACGGCCCTGATGATCAATGAGGAAGGTTCCGTGAAGAGGCTGGTCCTCAAAGTCATCGTGAGCGGTGTATTTCTTGAAAATTTCCTTGGGAGCATCTGAGATGAGTGGGAAGGGGATCTTGCCTTTTGTGTAGTTTTCTTGGGATTTTTTTAGGTCTTTTACGGTGTCGGTAGAGATGGCTAGGACAGGGAGCTGGGCGTTTACAAGTTCTGGGTGGCGCTCAGCGATGGCGGTGAGTTGCTCGGTGCAGTGAAGGCAGCCTGCGCCGAGATAGAAGATGAGAATGAGAGGTTTCCCGCGAAAGTCAGAAAGCGAGATGTTTATCTGAGTTTGGTCAGGAAGAGAAAATTCTGGAGCAGGAGGGGGAGTCCAGTGGAGAGGGCCGAGGGCGTTCAGTGAGGGACGGGGAAGAAGGTCTGTGGCGGGAGTGTGGGGAAGGCGCCAGTCTTTCGGGTAACCGAGCTCCTGAGCTATGGGGCTGAGACGCGCGAAGACCGGAGAAGTTAGCTCGATTTCGGAGGAGATAGCACGAAGATCCTGAAAGGCTTTTTCCCAAGCAGGATCTTTTTTTTCTGCATGGTAGAGGGTGTGGATGGCCTTGGCTAGGGGGAGGGCTTCTTTGTTGTTTTTTTTGATCTCTTTCTTGGCGCTTTGGGCGGCTTTTTGCTGCTCGCCGTAGGCAAGTTGATACCGCATGGGGCTGAGGTGTTCGGGGCGTTTTTTTAGGGCTTCAGTGGCTTGCTCGAATTGCTGGTTCATGGCGGCGAGGTAGCCACGAAGTTCAGCGAGGGTGCGGGCGAATTTTTTGATCGTTCGCTTGGATTTTTTAAGGGCGTTTTTTTCGGCTTTCTTGATTTCGGCATCGGTCTTTTTTTCTTCGCGGGCTCTTTTACCTGCTTTTTCTTTTTCGGTGTTTCGGTCTTTTTTGGCCTGTTGGAGCTGTTTTAGGATGGTGAGGGTGGTTTCCTTAAGGGCAGTTTTTTTATCGAGGTGGTATTGGGCCAGACCGATGAGGCGGAGGCGGGAGAGATCGTCTTGGGGCTTTGGGAGTTTTTCGAGCCAAGGCGAGTGGGCCGTGTCGAGCGCCTCTTGCCAGAGTTCTGCTTGTTCGAGTGTGTTAAGAAGGGCTTGTCGTCCATATCGTGCAGAACCTTTGCTGGGGTTGTTCAGCTTAGGATGGCGGGGGTTTTTAAGGAGGGATTTAGCCATGAGAATGCTTTCGCGGACTTTCCCGAGCTTGAGGAAGGTGCGTGAGAGCCACTCATTATTATGGGCGTAGTTGTGGATTTGGTCTGGGAGAAGGAACCATTTCTGCATGTGAGCGTGGTCGATGCGAGCCGAGGCTTGCTGTGCCCATGCGACGTCGTGGTGGCGCTTGGCTTTCGCGTAGATGTGACCCGGCATGTGCCACATGTGAGCGATTTTTGGTGCGGTGAGGCCGAGTTTGGCCGCGGAGTCGAGGGCTTGCTGGTGGCGGCGATAGTCCCAGAGATGAATGGCGTAGTGGTGAGCAGGGTGGGTGGGTTTTTTGTCAAAAATCTGCTCAAGGATGGCGTCCATTCCGATGTGGCTGGTAATTGGAATGTTATGGTAGCTAAATTGCCAACGACGGCAGACGAATAGTGCCTTAGCCTCGATGTCGTGAGGGTAATCGAGGATAATATTTTCGTAAGCCTTGAGGAGCTTCTTTCGGCGTTTGGTGCTGTCTTTTTCTTCGCTTTCGTCATGGAAGGCGATTTCGGCCTTAAGGTAGGCTAGTTCGTGCCCTTTGAGGTGATTTTTTTTGATGAGTTCGGCGGCTTTTTTTGTGAATTCTTTAGCGCGTTTGGGGTTTTCGATATTGGCTTGTGAGAGGCCCCAGTAGGCCATAGCGCAGTCTGGATCATGCGCTAGAATGGTGCGGAATGAGCGCTCTGCCTCGTAGTACCAGAATCCGTGAAGTTGCCCTAGGCCTTGATCAAAGTAGGCTTGGCCTTGCTCCCAAGTGGTACTGATGGGAAGGTGAACCTCTCCAGTATCTCCCATGAGAGGACCGGCCTGGCGGGGGCCTTCGTTAAAAGCGTGACCATTATGTGAGTGGCCTTTTTTTATGGCGTTCTCAGTTTCTTGAGCAAGGAGGTTGCTGAGAAGAGATAAGAGGATGAGGAGGTGGAAGTGGAACATGGTAGAAGTTCGTGGAATGAGTGTGGGGTAAAAGAGGATAGGCGTGATTAAATTTTACGGCGATTTTGAGTTTTTGCTCATACTTTCATGTTTTGGATATTTGTAAGAGGAGTGGGGGAGATTCTTTTCCAGAGGTCTTGAAGAGAGTGTTTACTAGAAGGAACTTAGCTCGTGAAGGGGGACGGGGGTAAAATGAGAGATGGAAGGTACTAAAATGGTGGAATGTATTTTGTCTAATAATTCTTAAATATAATGTCTGTGTGCTTTCTCGCAGGATGGAGAGTTGGCTGAAATCCCCTTGTTTCATCTTAGAGATTTTGGGAGTTTGGCAAGTATCAATGATGAAGAAGATTTTTACACGATGGGTAGCGTGCACACTCTCTCTGGTGACTTTCTTAGAAGCTCACGAGGGTGGGGAAAAAGTAAGTGAACTCCAGAAAGACCGTGAACGCCTCGTGAATTTAGTCATCGATCTGGAGGAGGATTTCACCCAAACACTCAAGGACTATTCGAAGCTCCAAGCAGAATATGCCACTTTGTTAAAGCGTCCAAAAGTGAAGGATCAGTCGAACGAAGTTAAGAAACTATCGGCTCAATTGACAGCGGTCACAGCGAAGATGAAACTTGCTGAGAGTGATAACCAGATCGATCTCAATAAACGGGCTCTCATAGAGCGGGACCTGATAAACTTGCGTAATGAACTTCACCGAGAAAGACAGGAGCTCTTGGTTGCGAAGGCCCAGATCTTAAGAGTCCAACAACTTGAGGAAAAAGAAAAATCATTAGAGTTAGCCTTAAAAAAAGAAGGTGAAAAGAATGCGAAAGTGCTGGGCGAATTGCAGTCTGTTAGAGGTGAGCGTGATGCCCTTCTCGTAAAGATGGAGGGGCTTATGGCGAGAGCCGAGAAGGCGGAAAAAGGATACGAGACGGCGAAGCAGAATATTTTTAAATTGGAAGGAGAGACAAACGCGCTGAAGTTGAAGCTCAAGGACCAGGAGGTGGAGCTTCAGAAACTCCGAGTGGAGCAAGCGCATAATAAAGGGGCCCTAGCAAGCGCCGCTAATCTCAAGAAGGAGCAGCAGCGCCTCAACGGACTTCTAGAGAGCCGGGAAAAGAAGCTAAAGGATCTCCGTTCTGATTTAGCGGTAGAAATGAAGCGCTCGCTCGACATCCCGCTCTTAATTAAGACACGCGATGAGCTCCAAGCGAAATTGAAGACCAGTGATGCGAATGCGCTGGGTTTAAAAAAGAAGAATGTGGCGCTGACTCAAAAGCAGACGCAATTGCAGAAAGAAATTGAGAAGGTCCAAAAAAGCATCGCTGGTATGCAGAAAGAACTCAGTAAAAATAAGACTGCGATGGCGCAGGTGGCTCAATTGGGAACTGAAAAAAAATTGCTCCTTAGAGAGCGTGATCAACTGAACGATACCATCGAAAAGAAACAGAACGATCTCAAGAAGTCACAGGATCTTTTACAGGCGACTAAAGACCGGCTTGCAGAGAGTCTTAAAGAGGTCGAAAAAATCGCGGAATTTAGAAAAGAGAACGGAGCCCTGCTCTCACAGATTGAGGAGCTTAAAGGGCAATTTACTTCAGCGCAGTCCGAGATGGGGGAGCTGAAGAAAAAAGCCGCTAAGAACCAGTCTGCGATCGAGATGGCTGATGAACTAGAACAGCGAGTGGCAGTGCTGAGTGGTGAGCGAGATCTACTCGACGCGAAACTTAAGGAGGCGAAGTCAGGCCTTTCAGAGACTGAGAAGAATCTGAAAGAGGCTAAAATGAATCTAGCGAAGAAGGAAGAGATCGTAGCAGCGGGGAAGAAAGTCATCGCCGAGAGTGAGACCCTCCGTAAGTCTCTCTCGAATTCGCAAATTGCCTTAAAGAAGGCTAAGGAGGCGGCAAGTGAGGTGGGCCAGCTCAAGAAAGCTTATGAGACTCTAAGTCGGTCAGCAGCGGAGCTAGGAAACGAGAAACTGCAGCTCTCTAAACAGATGGCGAAGCGGGATGATGAGCTGAAAAATTTGAGGCTGAAGCTGGCGAACTTGGCCAAGAAACCTGACACGAGTGCAGACCTGATAAAACTTCAGAAGGAGAAAGAGAAGCTCTCGGCAGATCTGGCCAAACGCGAAGCAGATTTAAAAAAGACTCGTGGTGAGTTAGGCCGCATGCAGCTCAGTGCTTCAGTTGCTAATAAGCAGCTAAATGAAATCAGGCGCGAGACCGCTAAGATCGAGCCAGTGCGCTATGCGAAAGGAGAGGCGGATGTGACCGAGCAGCAGGCGCGGGTGCTGAACCAAGTCCAAAAAGTCTTGCAGCTTTTCCCGAGTGCTCGCTTCGAAATTGTCGGCCACACTTGTGATCTCGGGAGTGCGGAAGGGAATCTGCGTCTGAGTGAACAACGGGCGAAGGCACTCCACGATTTCCTCATTGAAAAAGGAATTAAGGAAGATCGGCTGAAGGCTCGTGGAGTCGGCTTAGCGGAGCCAGTGGTGCCGAATATTAGTGAGAGCAATCGCCGGAAGAATAGACGAGTGGTGGTGGAAATTCTGGACTAGAAAACGAGGGAACATTGGAAACCATCCCCTTTGGCACGACCGCAGACGGAGAGATTATCAGGCTCTTTACGATCCGTAATTTACAGGGGTTAGAAATTTCGCTCTCTGAGTATGGGGCCATTTTAACCTCAGTGAAAATACCCGATCGCGAGGGAAAGATCGAGGAAGTCACTCTGGGGCTGGACGGGTTTGAAGCTTGGCTGGAAAATCCCCATCTGTTCGGAGCCACAGTGGGGCGCTTTGGGAACAGAATTGCCGCAGGTAAGTTTTCGATTGATGGGAAGGACTACCAACTAGCGACTAATAATGCACCTGCGGGAATACCCTGCCACCTTCATGGGGGGGAGAAGGGGTTCAATCAAGTGGTGTGGACTGGTCAGCCGGTTCAGCGTCCGCAGGCTGTGGGCGTCTGTTTTACCTACCACTCGGATGAAGGGGAGGAGGGCTACCCCGGTAATCTCACTGCAAAAGTGAGTTACTGGCTAAGTGAAGCGAATGAGCTCATCATCGAGGTCTCTGCCCGCAGTGATGCGCCCTGCCCGGTTAATCTGATTAATCACACCTATTGGAATCTCAGTGGGGAGATGGATCAGGAAATTCTAGGCCATGAGCTGCAGTTAAATGCCTCGCAGTATTTACCGACTACTCCGGGGTTAATCCCTACTGGAGAGCTCGCGCCGGTGGCAGGAACGGCGATGGATTTCCGGCAAGCGCTCGCGGTAGGGAAGCGAATAGAGGACTCCTTCGAGGCGCTAAAATTTGCTCAGGGCTATGATCACTGTTGGGTTCTTGATCGAGAGGATACCGGAACGCTCCGGCCCGCAGCCACACTCTATGATCCAGAAAGTGGGCGTGTCATGGAAATATCCACCACTCATCCGGGAATCCAACTTTACACGGGGAATTCCCTCCCGAAACGCACTGGCCTCTGCCTAGAGACGCAAGGTTTTCCTGATGCTCCGAACCATGAGAATTTTCCAAATAGCATTTTACGCCCAGGCGAAAATTATTCTCGAAAGACCGTCCACCGTTTCTCGGTCAAGTGAGCGCAGGACCTCTCTTTTCGCCATCTTCTCGCCACTGTGCCTTCTCCTGATGACAGTATTTCTTAGGAAAAATGATGTGGGCCAACATTCACCCTTTCCGAGTTCTGGGATCATAGCTTGTTTAGCCCATTTTAAGAGTGATCTAGTCGAGAGGGTGGGCTTGGTGCTGACTTTTTCTTTTCACGGAAGGAATCTTGCGTGATGGAGATAGCAGGGCATCTTCTAAGTGATGGGAGCGAGTGAGTGCCTAGATGAGCCGACCTACGGCCTCGTCCCCTTGGCGCATTTTGAGCAGCTGGCGGATGCGCAGGAGCATGCTTTAGTAGTCCTAGCGATGAATCTGGACTGTCTGATCACGGTGGATGAAGCGGGCTTTCTGATCCATGGAGAAGAAGCTTTCAGTGCTGCGATTCTTGAAGAATTCCGGCTCTATGGAGAAGAGCAGCAGATGAGAGCTGAGCCTTCTCTGGTTCCGTTTTTTGGGTCAGGAGTTGAGTATGCTTTAGTTTGGATCGGGCTTCTGTTATACTGCTTTGCTCGTCAGTTACAGGATCCACTCCTTGAGGCACGTTTTGTAAATTCTGCTCAGGCGGTGATTCGTGATGGGGAATTTTACCGCCCGTTCACCGCCCTTTTCCTGCATGCAGACTTAGAACATCTCATGGGAAATGCCGTCTTTGGCCTCGTCTTCGGAGTCTTTGTGGCTCACTCCTTCGGCCCCTTTCGGGGCTGGGCTCTGATCTTGTTAAGTGCTTACTTGGGGAATTCCCTGAATGCGTGACTCCACTTCCCAGAGGCTTTTTACTCCTTAGGGGCATCGACAGCTGTTTTCGGAGCTTTAGGATTACTTGTAGGGGCTGGTCTAGATGCCACTTGGCGTTCTCGCTCTTACCGGAAGGGACTACGGGCCTTTGCTCCCTTGATGGCAGGACTCATGATCTTTACGATGAATGGAATTGGCCAGCCGGGGACTGATACGCTTGCTCATATTATGGGAATGTTTTTCGGGGTTTTACTGGGCCTTCCTGCTGCGAATCTTCTTGCTAGAAAAGCCCCATAGCCTCGTATGGAGGACATGCGGACTTTCTTCCTCCTATCGGCTGTCACATCCTCCCTTCTTGCCTACACGCCCACTCCTCTCGTAGAGGGAGCTAAGGCTCCCGATTTCCAGCTTATGGGCGTGGATGGGAAGGACTATTCCTTAACTGATTTTTCTGGAGCGCAAGTGCTGGCTGTGATTTTCACCACGAATCACTGCCCAGATGCCATCGCCTCGCACGGACGGATGATCGCCTTAGTGGATCATTTTAAAGATCGCTCAGTCAAATTTGTCGCGATTAATAGCAACTCGCCAGAAGGACTGCATCCAGCAGAATTAGGCTGGACCATCTATGATGATGGCTTTGAGCACATGAAACTCATCGCGAAGAATGAGAACTTTAATTTACCCTACCTCTACGACGGCGCTACTCAAGAAGTGGCTAAGGCCTATGGGGCAGTTGCTACCCCGCACGTCTTCATCTTTGATGAGAATTTAGAACTTCGCTATAATGGCCGGATGGATAATGGGAAACGCCGGCTCGGGCCCGTGGAGAAGAATGAGGCCCGAGATGCCATCTCGGCAATCCTCGCAGGGGAGAAGATCGAGATTGTAAAAACTCGTCCGGTGGGCTGCTCCACCAAATGGAAGGAGAAAGCGGAAAAGGTGGCGAGAGAGGACCAGAAGTGGAAAGAGCTCCCAGTCAGCGTAGAGGTGGCTGATGCAGACCTTTTGGCGAGTCTCGCCGCGAATGAGGGCCGAGAAGGACTGCGGCTCATCAATCTCTGGTCTACGAGCTGTGGACCCTGTGTGACTGAGTTCCCTGACCTAGTTCAAATCTATCGTCAGTACTCGTGGCAGGAATTCGAATTCATTCCCATTAGCTTAGATCCTGTGGGAGACCTTGAGAAAGTGACTCGCTTCTTAGAGGCCCATGAGTGCGGCCTGTCCACTCGGACAAGGCCACTTGTGGAGGCCGAGAAAAGAAAGACAAATAACTACCTCTTCGATGGTGACACTGAAGACCTCGCTAAGTCGATCGATCCTAAGTGGGATGGTGCGCTCCCTTACACCGTGCTTATTGGGAAGGACGGAAAAGTCCTCTTTCGCCACTCTGGGCCTATCGAGCCAATGGAGGTGAAAAGGAAAATTGTAGAACAAATTTGGAAGAAATCAGAGTGAATTTCACTCACTGATGTGAGGGTAGAAAATTCTTCGATTCTTTCGTTTCCATTTTCGATAACCTGTGGCACTGCTCCTGACTACTTACACTTTATGTCCCAATCGATCGAAGATCTCACTGCAATTTTAGAAGGCTCTCCTGAACTGACTGTTTCTGAGCCGGAGCCGGGATTTCCAGTCATAGAGGTGCAGACCCCCGTCTCATCAGCCACGATTGCCCTGCATGGTGCTCAGGTCCTGACGTGGGCTCCCAGTGAGCATCCTCCTGTTCTCTATGTCAGTCCTAAGGCCCGGATGGTTCCGGGAACCGCCCTCCGTGGTGGAATTCCTATCTGCTGGCCGTGGTTTGGTGATCATCCTGATGACTCCTCGAAGCCCGCGCATGGATTCGCTCGGACTCGTTTTTGGGATCTGGTCTCTGGAGAACTCGTAGGTAAAGTGGCCACTTTGGTGTTTAAGCTCCTTCCTGATGATGAGACGAGAGCTCTCTTCCCTCACGACTTTGAACTCACCGCGACCATCCGGATCGCTGATAAGTTGCGAGTGAAATTAAATATGAAAAACCCGGGTGAAGAGGCCTACAAGGTGAGTTGTGCTCTGCATAGCTACCTCTCGCTGGGTGACATCGAGCGTATTCAGTTAGAGGGAGTAAAGGGCTCACACTACGTTGATCAGTTGAGTGAGGATAAAGAGCCGATTTATCAGGAGAAGAATTTACAAATAAAGTCAGAGGTGGATCGGATTTACCAGTCGATGTCCTCGGTGTTAATTCGAGACTTAGACCGTTTTCGCTCAGTTTTTGTCGATAAAGCAGGGTCACGTTCCACCGTGATCTGGAATCCGTGGAAAGAGAAATCGAAAGAACTGAAAGACCTTCCCGATAAAGCTTACCGGGAATTTGTCTGTGTGGAGTGTGCGAACGCGGGCACAGATAAGCCCACATTGAGGCCCAGTGGCTCACACACCTTAGAGACGATCATTGGCCTACGTCCATTATAGGCTAAGTCGTGGGAGGGGTAGCGAGTAAGCCCCGCCGTGACCGCAGCGGAGTAATCACAGCGAGACTAGTTTCTCTTTCTTAAGGAGAAAGGGAGTTCATCTAAAAGGAGAGTTGGAAGATAGAAGTGCGGAGGGATTCTAGCGGAAATCCTTGGCCTTGAGAGAAGACAGAATGCTTGCGAGGTAGTCCTCCATGCTGGTGCCGTCATATCCGATGAGAGACTTAAAGGCTTTACCCTGAGCGTTCATGAGAATCACGGTAGGGTAATTTCTGACGTGGTAGTCTGCGGCGATCTTTTTATTCATGGCACTCAGCTCTGCGGGGAGTTTACTTTTCTGAGGAAAATCTAGAACCACGATCACGAAGTCCTTGCTCAATTTTTCTATAAATTCTTTTTTAGCAAAAACCTCCTTTTCTAATTTAATACATGGAGGACACCAATCAGAGCCTGTAAATTTCACTAAAAGATTCTTATTTTCTGTGGTCGCTTTTTTCTTAGCAGTTTCAAAATTAGTAAGATAGTCCCCTGCATAAGAAAGCTGAGTCGAGGCGCAGATGAGGGCGATAAGGAGGAAATTTCTGAACCTATTCATTAAGGTAATAAACGTCTGGATATGGGTTTTTATTCCAAAAGAGTCGAAGTTTTTTCCCGAGCCTGTTATGAAGAACGCATGAAGCGACGCTTGATTGTGGCCACCCGTAATGCCCATAAAGTGGAGGAAATCCGGGCGATTTTGAGCACCTGCGAAGTCCTCGACCTCTCCGCCGTAGAGGATCCACCTGAGGTGGAAGAAACAGGGAGCAGCTTTTTAGAAAATGCCTCACTGAAGGCGGTAGCGATCAGTGCCTTAACAGATGCACTGGTCCTTTCTGATGACTCTGGTTTAGAGGTGGACGCTTTGTCCGGTGAGCCTGGGGTCTACTCGTCCCGCTATGCTGGTGAGGATGGCAATGATCGTCTGAATAATGAAAAATTATTGCGTGAATTAGAGGGGGTGACAGAGCGTGCTGCGCGTTTCCGCTGCCTGATCTGCGTGGCTAAGGGAGGGGAGGTTCTAGCCCACTTCGCAGGGGCAGTGGAGGGACGGATTTTAGATTCTGAAAAGGGGGAAGGAGGCTTCGGCTATGATCCACTCTTCGTCCCAGAGGGCTATGATCAGTCCTTTGCTGAGCTGGGTGAGGAGCTCAAGAATGGGCTGAGTCACCGAGCGCGGGCCTTAGAGGGCGTGTTAGCGTGGTTAGGGGCTACTTAATTAAGACAGAGTAAGTCCCTGAGTGGCTGACGAGGTTGATCACGGAGCCATCTTGGGAGGCTTTTTCGATCCCAAATGCCTCATTAAGAGGGAGCCCTCCTTCACTGACGCTTTGCCCCTCTTCACACGGAAGGCTGATGCGGGCGAGGGAGCCGGGTGGGATGGTGAAGTCCACTTTCAATGCCCCGTTTTTTAGTTTTTCCCAACGGGTTTTAATTTCTCCCACGACGGAGTGGTGAGAGGCCTCTACCCAGATCAGGGAATCTCCTGAGGGGATGCGGGGGGTGATTCTGATATTGGCAAAACCAGCGGAGGAGGCGTCGATCCCTGCGAGGAAGCTCATGAACCATTCACTCAGGCCATTTCCTAGAAAGGCTTTTTTCTGTTCGTCATTTAGCTCACTAAGAAGTTGGACTGCCTTGTCCTGATTCTGAGTGAGGCTCAGAACGCTGGGGAGCAGGTGGGCTCCGATGGGGCCGACTTGTGGTCCGTTTTGGTCCAGTGAATGGAGGAGATTATCAATGATCTTTTTCTGCTGTTCTTTCCTTAGAACAGCACTGCGTAGGGCTAAGAGTTGAGCGGTTTGAGAAGAGTGCTTAAGCGTTCCGTCTTCCTTGATGAATCGCCGCTCGAAGTTTTTACGAATGCGGCCCGCGTAGTCTTGGAAGCGGATGACATTGAGGGGCTGCTGCGCAGGGAGGGCGAGTTCACGAGTTAAGCGAGTGGCGGTGCCTAGGTGGCAGAGGTCGAGATAAGCAGGAGGGACTCCTTCGCTCTCTTTGAGTCCGCCCCAGGTGCTTCCCTTAAATAAGAGGTCGGCATTCTCACGGGCCATCATGTGTTTTTCAAAGTAGGTCCAGCGTTTCTTAGGGAGTTCATGGTCTCCACTCATCCACCAGAGAGGATGGTTGACGGTGATACCGGATTCTGAGGATAGATTACCGAGGTCTTTAGAGCCGGGCTTGACTGGAAAGAAGCCCTCTTCACTACGGCTCTGGTCCATCTGGTGAATCCATTCGCTCAGAAGTGGGATGCTGTCGAAGTGGTAAAGAAGAGCCCGCGCTGAGCGTTGCAGATCGATCCCCAGGCCAAGATCAATGGAATCTTCTTTTGAGTTGAGAGCGAGGCGAGCTTGGAGCGCCTTGATACTTTCATCGAAGAGTGAGTTTAGGTGGTCTGAGCTGCTTTTAAAGGAAGAGATACGTTTTGGTTTTTTGAAGGATTTCTGAGTGCCTACGGTAAAGTGAGTAGGGGCACTCCACTCTTGCTCTTTCCCTTTTTCATCGTGGATTTTGACTTTCCAATGAACTTTCTGACCGTCTTGTAGCGCTTTCCCTTGCCATGGAATGAGATGTTTCAGGTGTTTCTTCTGGAGCTGTGAATTCCAGAGGTCTGCCTCTTTTAGAGTGAGTTTCTCTGGTGAGGAGGCGGCGAGGATGTGGTAGTGACTTTGGCTCTTAGCTCGCTGATCGGATTTTAGTTTCCAACTGAGTCGTGGAGTGCTGCTGACCCCGGTCGCTTCGGTTTGAAATTCGGTTCTGAGGTCGAAAACTTCTAAGGGGGAGGCTTTGGCAAAATTTACCAAAATGAGGGGTAGGAATACCACGGAGAGAATGCCTTGCTTCATTGCTGAGTAAGAAAGCCTCGTAGTTAATCTTTCGCAAGAAGAGTTCTCCGTTTCCTCACTCGGATGCTTTGGCCGGGATAGGGCTCAGAGAGGGCGCTGGTTTTGTGGGGTGTTCATCTAGGAATTTTAAAATCCCTTTGCTGATTTTAGACCAAGTTTTAGTGTGGAAAAGAGCGATTGGTTGCTCTGCGATGCCATAAGGCCCTTGGCGCACTCCGTAGCGTTTCCCTTTCTTCGCGGCTTGGAGGGCCTTGTAAGCTTGGGTGGAGCTCCCGTTGTGGAAGTCTTTTGAGTCTTGTGTTTCTCCTAAAGAGATTAGGCCAAATTCGGTAAAGAGTTCATTGAGTTCAGCCTTTACCTCTTTATCCCGAGGTTCTGCGAGGAAGGGGAAGCGGAAGTAGCGGAGGCGGGGAAGTCCCGGGCGTTCAGCGGCGTAGGCTTCTTCTAAGCATTCCTCGATGAAACGAATCCCGATGAAACACATTTCTGTGTGGGCACTCCCTGTTTTAAACCGGCCCATGTTTTGGTGAAAAGCGGTGTGATTAAAGACTTCGCAGATGTAGAGGTCATCTTTTTTGAGTTTAAGAAGCTCTCTGATGCCTGCGACGAAGGCGACTCGCTGGGAGTTGAGGAGCTTGAGGACCTGTTCTTTTTGTTCCGTTTGGTCTGAGGTGCGTTGCAGGATGAGTTTTAGAGATTTCTCTGAGACGGCGGGAACATTGGCAAAGAAGATGGCGCGAACTCCTCTCTTTTGGAGGTCTTTGGCAATGTCCATGGCACTCGAGTGGCCACGATCGCTCGGGAGGATTTGATCATCGAAGGTGAGGATGGCTCCGTGAGTCTGCTGCTTTTCACCGATCATCACGGTGCGCTGAATGAGGCGGCGATAGGGGCCGGTGGGTTTATCGCCGACACGCCCGAGTTTATAGCCTTTCTGGAAGAGTTTTTCAGGGTCTGAGGCTGGGGAGAGCTTAGGAGGGGTAGGGACGGG
>CALFVL010000145.1 GCA_937928425.1 uncultured Verrucomicrobiales bacterium | reverse complement strand
TGAACCCTTATGATGCTCTATCTGAGAAAAACATGTATAATCAATTGGATGATCTTATGGAAATCTTAGATGAAAGGGAGGCAAAGATCATCGAATGTCGTTTCGGCCTAGATGGTAAGACTCCTTTGACTTTAGAGGAAGTGGGGGAGAAATTTGGAGTTACACGAGAAAGAATTCGTCAATTACAAAACATTGCACTTGATAAGATGCGCAGATCTTTGCGAAAAAGGGAGAAGCCAACGGCGGCTTTTTTTTCTAAAAGAGCTTCCTGAGGTTAGATAACACAATCCATTGCGATTGGGATCGTAGGTGTGAAGAGCGGTAGGGGTGACCTTACCGCTCTTTTTCTGCCAGCTTTCTGGTCATAATGCGGTCGTTATGGAAATAGGAGGAATCTCACCGTCTAAAATAGATCATTTAAGAGTGAGATGACCTTGGGCCATACACAAAAAAACCCTCTTTTGAATAAAAGAGGGTGATAAATGGAAAGGGCTGAGAGTGCACTTGAGCTTCCTACTCAGACGAGCAGCAAATTTAGCTGACGTTCACAGCCTCGGCTCCAGTTTCTCCAGTCCGGATTCGGATGGCTTGCTCCACTGGAGTGATGAAGACCTTACCATCACCGATTTTTCCAGTGTTCGAGCTTTTAACAATTGCTTCAGCAACTTTGGTAGAGTCTTCGTCATTCACGACGATCTCGATTTTCACCTTAGGCAAGAAATCGACGGTGTATTCGGAGCCTCGATAGATTTCAGTGTGTCCCTTCTGGCGTCCAAATCCCTTCACCTCGGTAACAGTCATTCCTTGAACGTTAACTTCAGCAAGGGCTTCCTTGACTTCCTCGAGTTTGAACGGCTTGATGATGGCTTCGATTTTTTTCATGATTTAAGTTGATGTTTTAACTTACTGAAAGGGTAGCAAGCCCCGTGCCATATTCTAGCAGAAATGGAATTTTCTCGAATTGAGCTATCATTCTAGGTCTACGTAGTGGCGGCGCGAGAGGATGAGATGGCGTTTCATCGCGAGGGCAGCTTCATCAGATTGACCGTCCGAGATGGCCTCGAAAATTTTATGATGGGTTGTGATGACGCTTTGATACCACTCACTATCACCTCGGTTCGCATTCGCGTATTCGATCGAGCGTTTTTCTAAGGCACTCAGAACGGTGGCGAAGAGATTGTGCTTTGAGCCTTCTGCGATGGCGAGATGGAAGGCGATGTCAGCTTCACAGAAGCGTTGCCGATCTCCTCGTGAAATTTCCATCTCATCGATGGCCTTTTGCATCGTTTCGATAATCTTCACCCCAGAGTGGATCGCGGCAAGACGTGCGCACTCCGTTTCTAAGATAATCCGAAAGTCCATGAGTTCGAGGAAGGGCTCCTCACCGGTGAGAACTGAGTATGTTTCTACTGCGCCGGCTAGAGCTTCTAAACTAGGATCAGCGATGTATGAGCCTGATCCTTTTAAGGTGCGTAAGAGGCCTCTCCCACGGAGCTGCTGAATGGCTTCTCGAATGACGGTGCGACTAGCCTCGAAACGGATGCAAAGTTTTTCTTCAGAAGGAAGGCGCTCACCGGGAGTGAGGTTTCCTGCCATAATTTCCTTCTCGAGGGTCTGAACTATGGATGAGCTTAATTGAGCCATAATAATTTAAAAGTGACTACCTTTGCTGAGTGTCCGGATCCGCATGAGGTAGTAATCAGCGGTGAGGTAGAGTGTGGATCCATCATCACCCCATGCACAATTTGCGGTGTGGTGGCCGCTTAAGATGCGCCCGAGAAGTTTTCCCGCAGGGCTGATGATTAAAACACCTCCGGGCCCAGTGCACCAGAGATTTCCTCCTTGGTCTGTTTTCAGTCCATCGGGAAGACCTGAGGCGTTTTTTGCCAGTTCTGAGGCGTCAAAGAAGATTTTTCCTTTTTCAAGTTCACCTTTCTCATCAACTGAGTAGGACATGATCCAAGGCTCTTCCCTATGTGATTGCGCCACAAATAACGTCTTCCCATCATGAGAGAGGGCGACTCCGTTTGGGCGTTTGAGGTCTGGGATGACCATGCTAACTTCACCGTCAGGGTCGATGCGATAAACGCCGAAGGCTGCGATTTCTCGGCGAGGATCATTCTCTTTTTTAGGAAGTCCATAAGGTGGGTCAGTGAAAAAAATGAACCCGCTAGGATGGATGCAAAGATCATTTGGTGAGTTAAAACGTTTCCCTTGGAAATGAGCAGCAAGAGTGGTTTTCCCTCCCTGACCTTTGATGATCTTTGAAACTCGGCGGTCGCCATGTTCACAAAAGAAGAGGTTTCCCTCGCTATCAAAAGTGAGTCCATTCGAGCCAGACTCGGCGCTATATTCGCTAGGCCCGCTGTATCCAGAAGGTTTTAGGAATACCGAGATTCCTTTTTTAGGACTCCACTCGTAAACGGTATTTTTTGGAACATCAGAGAAGAGAAGGCGATTATTTGCTTTATCCCAAGCGGGGCCTTCTGACCATGTGAAGCCAGAGGCGACCACCTCGAGAGGGGTATTCGGGGCAATCAAGCGATCTAGATCAGGATCGAGGCGCTCAATCGAGCCGATCGTAGGGAAGGGGCCTTGCTGAGCCAGAAGTGAGCTACTGAAGAGGGTGAGGTGGAAAAGTGCTTTCACGCCACCTCTTTAGCGAGCAAATCACCTCTTGTCGAAGATGCTTTAGAAGAACTTGCCCTCGCGGTCCTCCCAGCGACGACGCTTTCTTTTAGTGAGACGACCTTGATCACCTTCTTTACGGAACTGGCGATTCACCTTCTCGGCAAGGCGACGCTCGGCGGCCTCAGCTAAAATTTCTGCCGATGTGAGGTCTAGGTAGGCTGCCTGGGCAAGAGAAGCACAAACCCTTTTAGGAATGAGCTCGATGATTTTAATCTCACGTTTATGGGAATTATCTGGAGCTGGTACTTCTAAGAGGTCTCCGATTTTTAGCGAGCTACTGGGTTTAAGATGATTCCCAGAACGCTTCACTTTACCTGCCGAACAGTCGTGGGAGGCTTGACTGCGGGTTTTGTAAAGACGGACTGCCCAGAGCCATTTATCAACACGCATCTTTCTTGGGGACTTTACCTAAGGGGGGAATGAGCAAGACAATCTCGCCTTTCACCCTCCGCTCAGAGAAGTAACTTTTGAGCTCGCTGGTCTTTCCGTGATGAAGAGTTTCAAAGGCCTTGCTAAGTTCTCGAGCAATACAGATGGGCTGCTCTGCTGCGAGTTCTTCGAGGATTTCTAGGGTGGAAGGAAGGCGATGGGGTGACTCGAAGTAAAGGGTGGTTTCAGGGGAGTGCAGTGCTTCTTGTAGTTGCTTTCTGCGTTTCCCTTTCTTCACGTGAAGAAAGCCTTGGAACGAAAATGGATGAGGCGGGAAGCCAGAAGCGACAAGTGCGGTGGTGATGGCTGAAGGGCCAGGGAGCACGGTGAATGGGATGTCTTGGTCGCGACAAGCTTTCAGAAAACGATGACCGGGGTCAGAGAGACAGGGAGTCCCAGCGTCAGAAATAATGGCTATTTTTTCACCTGCTTGAGCACGCTCGGTGAGCTCAGGGATACGCTGATCTTCATTATGATCATGGAGAGAAATCAGTGGGCGTGATATTTCAAGGTGATTAAGAAGCTTCCTAGAATGGCGGGTGTCTTCGCAAGCGATTAAGTCAGCTTGGCGAAGGGACTCGACAGCGCGGTAGGTGATGTCTCCCAGATTCCCGATTGGAGTGGGGACAAAGGTGACGAGGGGAGATGATTCAGGCTTAGATGCCATTTGCTAAGCGGGCGATGATCGATTGGGCAGCACGTTGAAGTGCGTCGGGGAGGGCATTAACACGGGCTGTCTGTAAGTTGTCATCCACGAAGAGGCGAGTGTGGCCACGGCCTTTTCCCGAATCAATGACAGTGCCGGGCTTACGGTGATCTATCAATTTATACGAAAGAGTGACCTCTAGTCGGAGTTCCTCGGAGCGCAAGACATCTTCAGTCGAGGAGCGGACCTGCCGATAGGAGAGATTATCTAAGGTGATGAGGAGGGTGCTATCAGCCTTAGAGGCGGAGGCGAGACGATAGGTGCCATCTTGAACGAGGGCATCGACCACGGAATTTGTAGTCAGAGGTTCAACCCGAGGGAAGACCACACGGCTAGTAGCGAGCGGGATGTGGATAGATTGAACTGCTTCAAGGTGGCTAGGCTTATGCCCTCCAAAGCGGTAACCTGTGCAAGAACTAAGGCTGGAGAAAAACCCAAGGAAAAGAATAAGGGTGAGGACATGCATGGGAGGTGGATTTATTGGCCACTGAGTCGCTTTACCCACTGCTGCGCTTGGGAGTGGAGAGGCCCTGGTGAGGATTTCTTAACAGTTTCTTTGTAGTAGAAGAGAGCGGAGGCCATCTGTCCTTTTTTACGGTAAAATTCGGCAACGTCGAAGGAGCGCTGAATGTCTCCAGAGGCGAGTTTTCCGATTGCGGTTTTTGCAGATTTCGCCTGTTCGCTTTTTGGGTAGCGAATGAGAAGATCGTCAAAGGCGCGTCTTGCACGATCAAGATTGGCGGTGTCTTGGTTTCCTTCTTTAGCTTGTGCGAGCAGAATGTTACCAATTCGAAACTGAGCTTCAGGAGCGAAGGGGGAGTCTGGATAGTCTCGAGTGAGTTGACGATAAGCGCTAATCGCACGTGCCATCCCAGTTGCGCCAGAGGCTCTGGTCTGCTGAACCTCGCCAATCGCGAACTGAGCCTTATCAGCGGAGGCGGCACGGGGTGCGTTATCACGGACTTTCGCAAGCATGGAGGTGGTTCTAGGGACATCAATTCGTGACTTGATTCCGATAAAAGAACTGGTGATGTGTCCTTGAGCAACTTGGTGGGCGATCGTCTCTTGGCGTTTGATCGCCGAGGAGTAGTGAGGGGAGGCTGGAAACTTACTTACGACGACGTCGTAAGCGTCAAAGGCGTCTAGTAGCTCGCCCTGATTTTCTAGAATTTGAGCGTAACGATAGGCTGAATCATCGGCGGCTGATGAGAGAGGGTGCTTTGAAGAAATGCGGCGGTAGAGTTTGGCCGCTTTATCGGTTTTCCCGGCATTCTGGAGAGCGATGGCATTATTGTAGAGGCCTTG
Source organism: uncultured Verrucomicrobiales bacterium (assembly GCA_937928425.1). Lineage (GTDB taxonomy): Bacteria > Verrucomicrobiota > Verrucomicrobiia > Verrucomicrobiales > Akkermansiaceae > SW10. Next base: position 12,480 of record CALFVL010000145.1, on the reverse strand, counting down.
AGCTGAGTTCGCGGTGGCTTGGGCGTCACGCGCTACGGAGGGTGAAGATTCTGAGCGGTTGCGGCTACAGGAGGAAAGGAGGAATGAGACGGTGAAAAGAGGGATCACGAACTTGATCGGGGTCATGGGGTAAAGCTAGCGAGCGGACTGAAAAAGGAAAGGGAGCATTTTTAGAATCAAGATGCGGAGAGAAGTGTGCTAGCTTTTAGGGGATGTCAGGGATGCGAGTTTTCGAGTGGGTTCTCCGAATGAGCTTGGGAGGGTTTTTCATCTGGAGTGGGGGCATGAAATTGCCAGATTTGGCAGCATTCACGGAGTCGGTGGGCAATTTCCAATTTCCGATGGAAGAAAGGCTACCGGGAAATTTGGAGGCAAGCTTTGAGGAGCCAGCAGATGCTTATGTGGCATATAGTTTACCGTGGTTGGAGATTTTTGCTGGATTGGCAGTGTTAAGCGGCTGGGGGAAGGCGGCAGGCTTGGTGATCTTAGCAAGTTTACTGGCCTCTTTCAATTTAGCCTTGTGGTCGGCGTGGGATCGAGGAATTCGCGATTTACAGTGTGGCTGTCATGGGGTTTCAGAAACACCGACAAACTATGTGGCAAAAATAGCCTCAAATTTTGGCCTTTTAGCGCTTATTATGGTGATTTTCCTTCTGATGTGGTGGCAGCGGAGGACACTCTTGTTTAATGATCAGCCTCCCTCCATACAGGGATCTAGTGAAGATGCGTAGTGACTCTATACGAGGTGCTTGCCTCCGGAAGAGGGATAGCTAGGCTGCTCCTATGACTTACGCTGAACGTCTGACGAGCCGCCTTGAAGTGACTGGATCCGCTCTCTGTGTGGGCTTAGATCCTCGGCCAGAAAAAACAGAAGGAGGTGTGGAGGGAGTCCCAGAATTTTTACGTCGCGTGGTGGGAGAGACCATGGCCTATGCTGCAGCCTTTAAGCCGAACATTGCCTATTTCGAGGCAATGGGGCTGCGAGGTTTCGAAATTTTAGATCAATTGTTAGGTGAAATGCCTAGCGAGGTTCCTGTAATATTAGATGCTAAGCGCGGTGACATTGGCGAGACTCAGAAGTATTACGCACGGAGTTACTTTGAGAACTGGGGGGTCGATGCGGTCACTTTGAACCCGTTTATGGGCTATGACACCTTAGAACCATTTTTAGACTGGGAGGGGAAAGGGGTGTATTTGCTGGCGGTGACCTCGAATCCCGGGAGTGCAGATTTTCAACGTCGTGACTGTGAAGGTAAGGCGATCTTTGAGAGAGTGGGAGAGTTATGTGAGCGAGCAAAAAAGGAGGGGAAGAAGACGACAGTGGGACTGGTGGTAGGGCTTACGAATGCTGATGGAGATGTGCTGGCAAACTTACCCGATGTGCCCCTTTTAGTGCCGGGACTCGGAGCACAGGGAGGGTCTCTAGATTCCCTAAAAGGGAGTGGGCGTAAGGCGGCAAGTGTGATTAATGTCTCACGCGGAATCACTTATGTGGAGGGGAATACTGACTATGCAGGCTTGGCAAAGCAGTGGGCAGACCAGATTACGAAGAATCTTTCTTCCGATTAAAGGCCAGTTAAATAGGGGAGAGGTAAGAGAATTCAAGCCCCCCTGCGAAGGGAGCATCTAAGACTTAAATTCGAGTGTTTCATTTTAAATCATTTAGATGGAATCTAGTTCGGTAGAAATGAATGTGTACGATATGGAATGTTTGCCAAGGAGACCTTTAATCAAATTGAGTCTGAATGTTTCTGTGGTGTAAATCCCTTTTCTACTTCACGCTATTTTGCTAACCACAAGGCGACCATGTCACAGCGTGCTAAACCGGAGGGCGACTTCGCCTTTCCTTTAATTCTTTTCAGTTTTGTTTCGCTACTTTTAGGAACGGGGGCTGAGGTGATGGGCGTTTTTGAGGGACTTAGCGATCAGTTGAGGGACTTATGGCGAGTGGGAGGCCTAGAGATTCAGTCAGAAATGGGACTACCGGGGCTCGCTGGAATTTTAGTGACAGCGGCAACTTGCTTCGGGGTGCTCGCTGCTGTTTTAGGGTCTCCGGGGAGTGGCCGACGCTGCCTCATCGGCTTTTCTTCTCTTTTCCTCAGTTTTACTTTGATTCCAGCCTTTGCAGTCTGGGGCATTTTTTGGAAACCTTTCGGAATGATGCTAGCTGTTCTTTGGTCATGGTTTTCTGCGATGGTTTACGCACAGACCCATACCATGCCATGTGATGGAGCCGTGGGCGGCCTTACTGATCCAGCCACCCGTCTTGAAAAGGAAGCGCGTAATGAACAAGTGACTCAAGGTCCTCATGACTAAGGTTGAATATCCCTCAGAAGTCTCGGCTTTAATCCTAGAACTTAAACGTCTGCCGGGGATTGGTCCTCGCAGTGCGGAGAGGGTAGCGCTGCACCTTTTACAGGACCCAAGGGCCAGTCCTTTAGAGCTTGCCGGAGCTCTGCAAGCTTGTTCTGAGATGGTCAAAGCCTGCCCCCTTTGTGGCTTTTTCATGGGATCATCTGGTTGCGCCGTTTGCCGTGAACAGGGGAGAGATGGAAGCATTCTTTGTGTGGTAGAGCAGCCAACTGACGTTTTACCAATAGAGCGTTCTGGGGTATTCCGTGGCCTGTACCACTGCCTAGGGGGAAAGCTATCACCCCTTGACGATGTGCGCCCAGAGGACCTACGGATTGGAGAACTCCTCCAAAGAGTCAGAGAAACTCCGGGCACTGAGGTCATCCTCGCGACGAGCTCAGATGTCGAGGGGGAGGCTACCGCTAATTACCTGAGTGAAGTCCTCGCTTCAGTGGCTTGCCAAGTGACTCGGCTTGCACAGGGATTACCAGCAGGTGGGGGCCTAGAATTTGCAGATGAGCTCACTCTTTCTCGAGCTTTTGAAGGCCGACGCTAATACTTTATGATACGATTCATCATTCTATTCACGCTCCTCCTCCCAGCCACTCTTGCGGCTGAGAATGGGAAAGTGCTCTATACCACTTACTGCTCCGCTTGCCACGGTGTTGATGGAGTAGGACCTAAGGACAATGTGAACCCGCCCTTGGCTAAGAGCGAGTGGCTCCTTGGTAAGCCAGACCGGGCCATTGCTGCTGTGATGGTCGGGCTATCCGGACCGATCGAAGTCTCAGGTAAAGCTTATAATTTAATCATGCCACCACAGGGGGGCGTCTTGAACGATGTCCAATTAGCGGCCATTCTCACTCATGTGCGTTCATCGTGGGGGAATCAAGAATCCGCAGTCGAGCCGATTCAAGTGGCTCAGGTGAGAGAGAAATTAAAAGGGCGGACGCTTCCCTACACTGGGAATGAATTACGCAAAGAGTATCCCATTCCGTACTCTCGTGGATGGCCACGCATTGAGAATCTCATCTCACGTGTCTATCACGGAAAGTGGGAACTCATGCCTGATTTTTCAGAACTCGAACCCATAAGTGTGGAGGAAGAAGCGAGAAACTTGATCGATGTCGCACATGCCGCAGAGGATAAGAAATTCGGGATCGTATGGACGGGCGATTTAATGAGTAAAAAAGAGGCAGACTATCGTGTGACTCTCGATGGCTCTGACGGTTCCGCATTATATATCAACGGGAGTAAAGTGGTAGAAATCGAGGGACTTGGCCACCGTGGTTCAGAACGTGCCCGCACACAGCGAGTCCGTCTACTTAAGGGTAAGAATGAAATGCGCCTTGAGTACTTTAATAGACGCGGGAAACCTGGCCTCTCCTTCCAGATCAATGGCCCCGGCGGACTCCAGTGGCTGTCTGAAAGCCGCCTAAAAGTCCGTCCAGCAGTCCCCCCTATCCCTCTCAAGCCAGAGGAAGGATATCATGCCGTAATTTACCGTAACTTCATTGAAGGTGCAGAAGCACGAGCGATCGGGGTAGGCTATGATGAAGGAGTGAACCAAGCCTTCAGCGTGACTCAGATGGGACCAGAAGTCATCTGGCAGGGGGCATTTCTAGATGCGGGACTACACTGGACAGGGCGAGGCCGTGGAAAGCAAAGACCTTCTGGCACTGATGTGGTCAAATTACTTAATAAACCCGCCTACGCCTTACTTCCAGATCAGGAGGCGAAGTGGCCTGAGCAACAAGGCAAGAGCATCAAGGCCCAATTCAAGGGGTATTCGCTCGATCTTAAAGGGCGACCAAGTTTCCGCTATGAACTTGCAGGAATTAAGGTGAGTGAGTTATTCAAGCCATCACGCTCAGAGAATGAGTGCATTCTAAAACGGGTGATCAATTTTCAAGTCGCGGACCCTCCGCCTAGCAACCTCTACTTAGCACTAGCTTCAGGAGTTCAGTTTAAAGAAAGCGGAGACGCTTATCTTCTTGATGATAAAGTGACCCTTAAAACAGATGCCGATATCTTGCTGCGCAAGTTGCCTGAATCGCAAATCCTCGTCCCCCTCGCATTAGAAAAAGGGAACACTCAAATTACAGTTCAATACTCTTGGAAAAAACGATGAAAATTCTCCTTTCTCTTCTCGTAGGGGCCACTGGAGCTCTTGCTAAAGCACCTTACTATCTCACTGAGACAGTTCCTCTCCCGATGGGGGAGATTGTAGAAGTTTCCGCAATCGCACTGATGCCAGAAAAAAAAGTGGCGATCGCTGATCGGCGGGGCCAAATCTGGATCGGAACGGGATTATATGAGGATGATCTGAGCAAGGTTTCTTGGTCAAGTTTCGCCAAAGGTCTGCACGAACCCTTAGGAATGCACTGGCGAGATGGCTCCCTCATTGTCCAGCAGAGAACTGAACTCACCCGCCTCACAGACACGAATCAGGATGGCAGGGCAGATGACTTTTCCTGCCTCTGTGATGCCTGGGGGGCGACTCATGATTACCACGAGTATGCCTTCGGCTCTGATCCTGATGTGAATGGAGACACCTGGGCAGTCCTTTGCCTTACTGGATCTTCTAGGACGGCCTCAGACTGGCGTGGCTGGGCCATCCGGATCGACCAAGCGGGGAAAATGCACCCAGAGGTTTCTGGAGTGAGATCCCCAGGAGGAATCGGCTTTAATCCGCAGGGAGACCTCTTCTATACCGATAATCAAGGGCTCTGGAATGGTTCCTCGTCTCTCAAGTGGCTCAAGCCGGGCGGGTTCGTAGGGAACCCCACTGGTAATGTGACTGCTAAAAAATTCGGTCTTCCTGCACCGCCACAACCTAAGAGTAAATCACGTATCCAGATCGAGCGGGAGAAGGATCCTCGCATTATCCCCCCCGCAGTCGTTTTCCCCCACGCTAAGGTTGGACAGTCGCCGACTGCCGTCGTGCCTGATCTCACGGAGGGGAAATTCGGACCATTTGCGGGCCAAGTTTTAGTAGGGGAACAGACCCACTCTGAGGTGCAGCGAGTCGATCTAGAAATCGTCAACGGCTTCTACCAAGGGGCCGTCTTTAAATTCCTCGATTCTTATTCCTCAGGAATCGTCCCGATGCGTCTGGCTGAGGATGGGAGTCTTTTTGCAGGTGGGACAAACCGCGGCTGGGGAAGTCGTGGCCGCCAACCATTTTCCCTAGAACGCACCCGCTGGCTGGGCAAGGTGCCCTTTGAGATTAAAACGATGCGAGTGAGTCCTACCGGCTTTAAACTGACCTTCACGAAGAAGGTGGATAAGATTTTAGCGAGTAATCCTAAGAACTATAAAATGGCAGCATGGACCTATATCTATCAAAAGTCTTATGGTAGCCCCGAAGTAGATCGCGCTAAACCGAAGGTGATCGCCGCAGAGGTGAGCGAAGACGCTTTAAGTGTGGAAATTACCGTGAAAGATCGGGTGCAAGGCCATGTTCACCATCTTGATGCGAAGGCTCTAAATTCTACAGATGGAGAGAGTCTTTGGCATTCAGATGCCTACTATACTCTTAATGAGATCCCCTTTGCTACGAGCTCAGATAACTAGCGAGTCTAGCTCGAAAAAAGGCAGGCCTTAGCAGAGAACTCACGAGGGAAATAAGTGGTCGGGGCGACAGGATTCGAACCTGCGACCTCTTCACCCCCAGTGAAGCGCGCTACCAAGCTGCGCTACGCCCCGACACATGCCTCTCGGCGGGCGCGTTTTGCCAGAGCTGGTGATTTTGGCAAGAAGATTTCGTAGACTCGACTGAATTGCTCTAGCCTAGGGGTGAGGGTTTGCAATTTTGGAAGAAAAAGGACAAGATCCGTGAGAAGGAAATGCCTACGGGGAAAAATACATGGAGCTTGAAAGAGCTAGTCGACTTTGAGCTAGCAGTCCAGCAATCCCCTACGGTGGACAGGGAGGTGGGAAGGCGAATCCGAGCCGAATTGAGTGGAAGTGACTTATCTGACTTTTCTAAGCGACGTTGGGGATTTAAGGAGTGGTTAAGCACTAAAAAAGAGGGGAGTGGAGCGAGAGTAGTCACGGCCACTCGGCTGGGTGCTTCCTTCCTATTCTTAGGCACTTTCCTATTTGGAGTGGGGGTAATCCGCGGTCTGGTGACTGAAGTAGAGGGAAAGAGTGCCCTGAATATCTGGGTGATGTTGGCCGGCACGCTGGGAGTCCAGTGGCTTATTCTAATAGGGAGCGGTCTGAGTTTCCTCTTGCTCCGATACTGGATCGGCGGCCTGAGTTGGTTAAAAGAGATTCTTTTTTCCCTGCTCAAACGCTTCGTTGGGAAAGTCAGCCCGGAAACTTGGAAGTCCTTGATTCAGGGGAAAGGCCGTCAGCCATCTGCTTTAGCTTGGCGTCTCACACGCATGTTACAAGTGGGAGGAGTGGGGTTTAACTTAGGACTCCTCGTGGGACTCTTCGGGCTGCTTTGGTTTACAGAAGTTCGTTTCTATTGGGAGTCCAGTTTATCGCAATTCGGAGGAGAGAGCTTGGGCCGCCTGACCCGTATTTTAGCAGGAGCATGGGGAGGAGAAGGCTTAAGTGAGGGGAACATCGCGGGACTGAAGGATACTTCAGGAGAAACGGGTGACTTGGATTGGAATGCTTTTTCGAAATTTATTTTTCTCGCTCTAGCAGTCTGGGGGCTTCTCCCGCGAGTATTACTCTGGGGGATGGCCGTTTGGAAAGAACGAGGAGTTTTGAAACAGCTCGAATTTCAAGACCTAGATCATCGAAAACTATGGCGCGAATTAATCCGCGTGGAGCGAGTGGTAAGTATGGAGGGGATGAAGGATGGTGTCGTATTGTTAGATGTTGGCGGCTTAAAGGTGGATGAGGCTGAGCTTCGGCCTTTTCTACTCCAGAAACTCCGAGTGAATCCTGAGAAATCTTTTTCGGTAGGGGTGCTAGATGCGGAAGAAGAACGTGAGGCTTGGGAGGCTATGAAGGTGGCTCCCTGTGGCGTGGTTATGTTAGTAGAAGCTTGGAGCTTATCCCCAAAGGAGGTCCGTATATTGCTAGAAAGAATCAGACGAGAAGCAGGAGAGGAGACCGTATTACGTGTTCTGGTATTAGGTGATGGCTTGGTCACTCCGGACGAGGCAGACTTTAAGAACTGGCAGGAATTTATTGATGGCTTGCGGGATCCGCGGCTCGAATGTGTTGCTTATAAAGAATGAACGAGTGGGTTACAGATGCTCCGACTTTCGCAGTCGTAGGGAAAATTAATATGGGAAAGTCATCAGTCCTTTCCACTCTCTTGGAGATCGATGATGATCGTTTAATTCGTGTGAGTAACACCCCGGGAGAGACGACTCAGTGTCATGCTCTTCCTCTTATTTTCGATGAGCGGGAAATGATCCGTTTTGTCGATACTCCCGGTTTTTCGCGTGCCTTGGAAGCAATGCGAGAGATCCAAGAGATGCATGGGGAGGGCACCCCGAATCTGGAAACCGTCCGAGCCTTCGTGAAGGAACAACTGGAGAAGAAGAATGAATTCGAGGATGAGGCACGTCTATTAGAGCCGATTGTGGAGGGGGCTGGAGTTCTCTATGTGATCGATCCCTCGAAGCCACTACGAGATGCCTTCATCGCGGAGATGGAGATCATTCGTTGGACTGGAACTCCCAGAATGGCTTTACTAAATGAGCGAGCAGATCACCCCGAACGCAGCAAGCAGTGGCGGAGTCGGCTGGGAAGTTACTTTAATCTAGTTCGAACGTTCAATGCTCATCATGCACGCTTCGAAGAGCGTAGAAGTTTACTAAAGTCGCTTTTAGAAATCGATGAGGGAAATAAGGCCCGCATTGAAGAGACGATTCATTTCATTAATGACGAGTGGAAGCAGCGGCGTGAAGAAAGTGCTGAGCTTATTATGAACTTTCTTTCTAGAGCTCTGAAGCACCGCGAAAGCGAGAAAATCGAGGAAAAAGATGAGGAGCTTGAGCACCGTAAAGAACGTGCTAAAGAAACATTAAAGAGGCGTTACTACTCTGCTATCGCGAAGCTCGAGGAAAAAACCTATCGGAAATTGTTAAAACTCTATCGGCATCAGCTTCTGAAAGTGGAAATCGCAGAAGAGAAATTTCATGGAGTGGATCTTAGCTCAGAAGAAACATGGCAAAAGTGGGGCCTCTCAAGACAGCAGTTAGCGATTGCAGGGGGGCTCGCAGGGGGTGCTGCAGGTGCAGCGGTAGATATCGGAAGTGCGGGCCTAACGCATGGTTTGGGAACTTTATTTGGAGCTTTAACTGGCGCGAGTGGAGCTTTTTTCAAAGGAGATAGCCTCCCTGAATTAAAATTTTCAGCCCAAGGTATGAGCTTCGATGGGCAAAGCCACAAGGCCCTCATTATGGGGCCGCCCGAGAGTGACAACTTTGCTTGGATCCTCCTAGACCGCGTTTTACATCACTATCAAGAAATCGTCACTCGTTCACACGGTCGACGAGATGCCGAACTCATTGATGGTGAGGGGGAGGGCTGGGTGCGCCGCTTTCCCCGTGAGCGACGTAGTATCATACAGAAATGGGTGCTATCGCAGCTGAAAGGAACAGAACGGAGTTTTGACGGCGAAGTCTACCGACAATTAATCAACGCACTCGAGGACGTCGAAGCAGGCTAAAGGCTGGCCAGATCAATTTTAATAGCGTAAATTTTAACTCAGTTGATGAATTTTTTCCGATGGCTCACGTCCAAACAGCTGATGGCGCCAGCTGGGGTCTCGCCCGAAGCCGGAGCAAATGAGCAGGAAGTCCCTGATCATGAGCTCATTAAGGCTTGTCAGAAGGGGGATACTCGAGCCTTTGAATCACTTGTGACACGTCATCGTGGAAAGGTTTATGCTATGGTTCAAAATATGATCAAAAACGAGGCCGACGCTTGGGACTTGTCTCAAGAGGTCTTTTTGAAGGTTTGGAAAGCGCTTCCGAAGTTCGAGGCGCGCGCCAAATTTTCGACCTGGTTATACCGAATCACTCATAATGTGGTTTATGATTGGTTAAGAAAACGTAAAATCGATTCAGCCGGTGAGCTGGACGATGGGGTTTTGAATCAAAGCGACATCGCAGCTGGTTCTCGAACGAGTCCCTCTGTGAGCGCAAGGCCTGACCAGGCTCTCGCAAACTCTGAACTTGGGGAGCGCATTCATTCTGCCCTCGCAACCCTAAACGCAGAACATCGTGAAACAATCCTTCTTCGAGAAGTGCAGGGTTTCGACTATAAAGAAATCGCCAAGGTGATGAACTGCTCCCTTGGAACCGTTATGAGCCGACTTTACTATGCTCGAAAAAAACTCCAATCCCTACTAAGTGATGAAAAAAGAAACGACTGAGGAACTATTGATGAAATGGGTCGACGCTAAGCTTTCTTCTGATGAGGAAACGCAGCTAGCAACCCTCATGGAAGAAGACTTAGGTTTGAAGGATGAGCTACTTGCGATGAAGACGCTCAGTGAGTCAGTCCGGACCAAGGTCCCTGCTTCTGTAGAGCCTCCTTACAGTGATTTCTTTAATAGCCAATTGATGCGTAAAGTTGATTTAGAAATCAAATCGCAGCATCCTGCAAAAAAGGTAGAACGTTGGTGGCAGTCGTTACGCTGGGCTTGGGCTCCAGTCGGGGCTCTGGCCTTAGTCCTCTCCTTCTTCGCTGGACACCGAGTTTCCCAGCCTAGCCATGGTGAGTTATCGAAAAGATCCGCCGTGGTTGGTGATTCATTGCTACCTACTGTTTATTTCGCCGGAGAGGCTCTTGAAGCTGAAGTGATCTCAGATGCCGAAGGTGGCGTCTCCGTAATCGTGGTCAATGGTCTCTCGGCCATTCGTGACGACATTGACTTCGCCACCGTAACCACGGACACTCCTCACTTACCAAGAACGTATCGAAGCTCCGAGGCCCGCCGCTTCCAGTAATCGTAAGCCATGAAACCCCTCCTTCTTCTTCTTCCGCTTCTCCTTACCTCTTGGCTCCGGGCCGAGGACCCCGGTATGGAGGCAATTGGTTCACTCAGCGTGAAATTGATTTTCGCGACGAATGACGATCCTGAAATTGCGGGTAGTTTAGCGAGGGGAATCAGCGAAGGAGAAGTTCATCAATTGCAGTTGATCAAAGAATTACAGTTTCGTGAATACCGACTCTTAGGAACCGACCAACCCAATATTCTTAAAGGTTATGAAAGTTGGGCGACCCCACTACGTCCATCAAAGGAAATTTTAGTCAGTTTTCAGCCAACTAAACGGACGGAGGCTGATAAGGTGCAGATGGTTTTAGAATATTGGCAAAGTAAGCGCAAAATATTCAGCACAAACCCTCTACTCACCAAGGGAAAAACGCTTTATTTACTTGGTCCTGAATGGCGGAAGGGGCGGTTAATCCTAGCCGTCCGGATCGAAGACCTTAAAACCTAATGAAAAGCCTCACTGTTTCTTTGATTCTCCTCTTTTCTACTCTGGAGAGGATAAGTGCAGAGATGATTTTCCAATCGAATCTCGTCGAGATCGAAGTCCAGCATGACCAGAATGAAGTGACTGGAGAATTCCCCTTTAAAATCGAGGGAAGTGAGGAAACTATTCTGTCTTATGATGCTCTTTGCACCTGTCTAGCAGGGAGGGTCGAACCTTTACTACCAGACCGCTCAGCAAAGCTACACTGGAAGCCAGGTGAAAAAGGAGTCATTAAAGCTCGGTTTGATACGTCTAAGTTTCTAGGAACGGTTGATAAGGCGATCGAACTAAAATTGAAGGGCCGAGACCCTATTCACCTGACCGTTAGAGTGCACATTCCCCAGCTTTTGAAATTAGAGCCAAATACCCTGAAGTGGGAAAAGGGAGGAATCGCCGATGAGAAAGTGGTTAGGATTACGGTGGATCATTCCAAGCCGATCCACATTATATCTCACTCTGCAACGAATGATACAGTGTATCCTTATGAGCTGAAGACGATTAAAGATGGCTGGGAGTATGAGCTTAGAGTAAAGCCAAAAGACACTGGGACGGCAGGAGTCGGGGTAATCTCGCTACGAACTGACTGCGAGGTGCCCAAGTTTAGTCGAGCCGTCGTGTATGTTACAACTCGGCCTAAGCGTGGAGTGGGCAAATGAAAACACTGCTTGGTAGACTCACTCTACTCATCACGCTCAGCTGCTTGATGTCTTTTTTCACATGGAGAATCATAGGCCCACCAGACCGTTCGGTAAAATGTGATCAAGCGAGTTTACCTGAGCACTTTGTTTGCCTTGCGACCGTAGAATCTTGGGAAAAAGAAGAGACTCTCTGGGTGGATGCACGTCCGAGGGCAGATTGGAAAAGAGATGGGTTAGAAGGTTCTGTTCTCCTTAATGATCAAGAAGACTGGGTGGACTTAGAACCTGAGTTTGTCCTGAGAATTTTAAGTGAGCCCAAGCCCCGTGTGGTGGTTTATTGTAACCAGTCGGGCTGTGGATCTTCAAAGTATGTCGCTGAACAGCTGAGGGCACGGCATTCAAGCAACCTAGGCTTCGAGGTTTATGTCCTAGAGGGGGGAATTAAGGCTCTGAAAGGAGCTAAGGGTTTCCTAGAATAGGAGCTTTAAAAAACAGATCTCTTTAAGGTTTTAACAAAACTTTAAAGTTCTCTATAAAGCTTTACGTAAACTCTAGAGTGTCCAGTTTACCGCTTCGATCCGGATTACTTGGAGGTAAGGACGTTTTGGATCAGTTTCGGTGTCCCACGCAACACTAATTGTCGCAGGAACCCTTGTTTTCAGGAGTTTCTCCATTTCCTCAAGCTTCTTAAAAGTGTTAGATTCTTTATTTAAATAAGCAAAGGCAATCGGCTTAGCAGTCGCTGAGAGATTAGTGAAAAAAGAAATCTTCGCCATACTCTCTGACCGTGGAATATCGTCATAACAAAAAGCTGAAAATTCCACGAGGCTACTAAACGTTCCTGTTTTAGTCTCTTCTGTGTTGGAGAATGTTTGGATTTTTTCTTCGTAGAGATCGATGAAGGGGTCAGTATGAATTTTTGGGGAGTCTTCTTCGGAATAACTCACAGTCCGAATTAGAATGATCTTGGGCCGATCTTCGTTCGGTTGATCAAATGCAACTGAAAAAAAAACCTCAAAAGCCCGATC